>JAAHIA010000610.1 GCA_010671975.1 Leptolyngbya sp. SIO4C1
TGAATGAGATTCCGGTGCTGATTACGTTTGAAAGCGATTGGGAAAAAGCCAAAGCGCTGCTGCTAGAGGTAGCTAACGAGCATGCCGAGCACCTGAGCGAGGTTGCCGAGCAGCGGGTGCAGGCAGCCTCGCAAAAATATATGATTTTCTACTCAAAGCTGACGCCGACGGTCTATACCTCGGTGCGCGACAGCGGCGTGCTGCTCACCATTCGCTATCTGTGCGAGCCTCGCCATCGGCGCGGTACTGAACAGGCAATTTGGGAAACGATTCTACGGCAGCTGGCCCAGCACTCGGATATTCAGCTGGCCTACCCCACCCAGCGGTTTTATACTTTGCCTACGTCATCTCCAGGAGAGTCCGCATAGATGGAAGATGTTTTGTTTGGCGGTTCGCTGTTTTACCTGCAGGTACTGCTGCAGCTGGCGGCTCAGCTGTTGATGCTGACTGGAGCAGTGCTGGCTGCAAGATGGCTGCCCACCTGGATTGGCAATGGCCTGGTGATTGGCAGCGGCTCTTGGCTGCTGGGCAGCACGCTTTCAATCTGGCTGCCGTTTGCCTGGCTGATCGATGAATTTGTGACGCCAATTCCTGCATCGGCGGTGCGGGTAGCCGCGATCGCGGGTCAGTTTGCCAACTATGTGGGGCTGGTGCTGTTTGGCATTGCCTTCTTTCAAGCCGGGCGCTACCTGGCGAGGCTGGTAGCTAGCCAATCAGATTAGCCAATCAGACTAGCCCTCTGCCTAGGAGCGGTGCAGTTGCTAAAGATTCCTGCTATTGTGAAGCGGAGTTTACAAACAGTTACAGATGACCGCTCCGCCTGCCAAGCGTCTACCGCTGTCGTTCTGGATTGTGACGCTGGTGGCGTTTATCAATTCGGTCAGCTTTACAATCATTATCCCGACGCTGTATCCCTATGCTAAAGAATTTGGGCTGAGCGATTTTCAAGCCAGCTTACTGACCACCGCGTTTTCTATCTCGCAGTTTTTAGCCACGCCCGTTTTGGGACGACTCTCCGACCGGGTGGGGCGCAAGCCGCTGCTGGTGATAAGTTTGCTGGGCACGGTTGCGGCGAATCTACTAGCGGCAGTGGCGCCCTTTGCCTGGCTGCTCTACGGCGCGAGAATGCTCGACGGCATTACGGGCGGCAACAACTCGGTGGCGCAGGCGGTGATTAGCGATATTACGTCTTCCGAACAGCGCACGCAGGCCTTTGGCATCTTTGGCGGCATGTTTCGTCTCGGATTTGTGATTGGCCCACCGCTGGCCTATCTAGCGCAGACGCTGCCGCCGCTGCCGGGCGTGACCAAGCTGGGCATGAGCTTTTTAGTCTCAGCTAGCATTGCGCTGCTCGCAGCCATTCTCTGTTTCTTCTGCTTGCCAGAAACCCAGCCAGCCGAGCAGTGCACTAAGACCTTCAAGCTAAGTTGGCAAGACTTTGGCTTTGAGCGGATTTTCACGTCGTTTCGCAAACCGGTGGTGGGTCGCATTTTTGTCATGACCTTCCTCAACGGCGCGACGTTTACTATCTTTACCTTTGCCTTTCAGCCGTTTTTCCTAACGGTGCTGGGCCAGGATGCGAAAGATTTGGCAATTGCCTTCGTGGTGTTTGGTATTTTGGCATTTCTCTCGCAGGTATTTTTGCTAGAGCCGCTGCGTCAGCGCTTAAACATCGTCAACCTGCTGGTGGCAGCGCTGGTGCTGCGCGGTCTGCTGTTTATTCTGATGCCCTCGCTGCCCAATATTGTTGCCTTTTGGACGCTGCTTGTCTTTTTTGGCGCGGTAAATGCCTTCCCCATGCCGCTGATTGACTCGATTTTGTCGCTGCGCACGTCTAAGACAGAGCAGGGCGAAGCGCTGGGGACTAATGCCTCCTATCTGAGTATTTCAAACGCGATTGGACCGGCAATTTCAGGAGCGCTGGTGATGTTTGGCTACTCGGTGCCGTTTTTTGTGGCGGGCGTGCTAACGGTTGCGATCGCGGGCTTTGCCCTGACGCTAAAGGCCGATCCAACTAAAAGCACCGCCTCATAAGCTGATGAAAAGATCGCGCATAATAGCAGTAAGTGCTTTGCTCTGAGCCTCATGCTAAAGCTAAACCTGCTTCGTGAAGACTGTAGCTACACGTTTCGCTCATATTTTGAGATGTCGTACGAGCCAGACGATATTCTGGCTGAATTTGGCTACACGTTCTCGCGCGCAGCGTTAGCGCTCCCAGAAGCAAACTATCCTCACTCAAATTTGGTCGAACTACGGCGGCGCTTGGAAACGCATCTATCTTTAGCTAGCCTATCGAGCGAAGCGGCGCGACGGGAGGTTTTAGTGGCACCGATTTTGCTAGAAGCTGCTGCACTCAGCCATAG
>JAAHIA010000611.1 GCA_010671975.1 Leptolyngbya sp. SIO4C1
TTGGTGCTGCCGATTGGCAGCACCATCACCAGCGGCTTAGCGGCCAGCACTTCGTCTACCTGCTTGACCACGCGATAGAAATCTGCGCCCATGCGGTCTAACTTGTTCACATAGACAATCCGCGCCACCTTTGAGTCGTTGGCGTAGCGCCAGTTGGTCTCAGACTGTGGCTCAACGCCGCCAGAGCCACAGAATACGCCAATCCCACCGTCTAGCACCTTCAGCGAGCGATACACCTCAATCGTGAAATCGACGTGCCCAGGCGTATCAATAATATTCAGCTGATGATCGTTCCAAAAGCAGGTGGTCGCCGCCGACTGAATTGTGATACCGCGTTCCTGCTCTTGCTCCATGAAGTCTGTCGTCGCTGCACCTTCATGCACCTCACCAATCTTGTGAATCTTACCGGTGAGCTTCAGGATTCGTTCGGTGGTGGTGGTCTTGCCCGCATCTACGTGCGCGAAGATGCCAATATTCCGATAGCGAGAAAGGTCTTTCATATTGCTGCTTAATAGTGCTAAGAACCAGTGATAATCACCGTATGGAAAGTCAGTCGGCGTTTCCGACGTAGCCAGCGCGACCAGATCTCAAGCTTTCAAAACCGTCAGTTAGAAATCCTGCTAAGCTGCGCATGGCAACAATACTGATTGTAAAATATCTTAATACAAACAGTAAGGGGGTTAAGGGGATCGGTTTTCTAGAATTCATCCGGCCGGTCAAGCCAGCGGCAGTAGAGGCAGTCGAATACTAGCATTCGGACACTGCGCGATTTAACCCTTGAGCCGTTATTTAGCCTAGCGCGTTTGGAAAATATTCTGCACCATTTTTTTGCCCGTTTTAGCCGCCGCCTGATCGAGCTCATACACTTCGATATTGCTCAGCCGCCAGCCTAGCGCGCCGAGATTTTGCTGAGCCTGGGCAGCGGTTTTGGCACCGGGAATGGGAATAGCGCCTTTACAAATGCACCAGTTAAGCGCTACTTGAGCCATTGTTTTATTGCGCTCTTCGGCCAGCTCTCGCAGGCAGTCTAACAGAATCTGAATGCCGGGCAGCAGCTGTCGAAATAGGAAGCCTCGCAGCCCTTTAGGCAGGTTCTTTTTCTGCTCGTATTTGCCGGTGAGCAGCCCTAGCGCCAGCGGGCTATAGGCAATCAGCTGAATGCCGAGCTCATCGCAGACGCTTTTGAGGTCGAGCTCGGTGACTGGGTAGGTGGACAGCAGCGAGTACTGTACCTGCAGCGAGGTAATCGGCACACCGCGCTCGGCAAAGCGCCGATGCACCCAGCGCAGCCGCTTAGGACCATAGTTTGATAGGCCCACGCCGCTTACGAGCCCCTGCTCATAGAGATCGGCTAGGCCATCGAGCAGCGGTCCTTCTTGCCAGGGAGCGTAGTTCGCAGTTGGCCAGTGCATCTGCACCAAGTTAATCCGACCCATGCGGTCAATCGATGCTTTGCCCGCGTTCACCATCGAGCTGCGCGTCAGCCGCCAAGGGTAGGCTGCTAGCTTAGTGGCTAGGCAAATGCGCTCCTGGTTGGGGCCTCTGTAGGCCTGGCTAAACTGCCCCAGCAGCTTCTCGCTCTGCCCCTGTAGCTGACCAGTTCCATAGGAGTCGCCCGTGTCAAACAGAGTAACGCCGTGCTCGACACAGAGGTTAAAAACCTGCTGCAGTTCGGCATCCATACTGGCGTCGTAGCCCCAGAGCAGACGGTTACCCCAGGCCCAGGTACCACAGCCCATTTTGGGTAATGCCAACGTTTGGCTCGTCATGAACAGTGTTTCTCAAAGTGTGACCATAGCTTTAACTATGGGCGCTGACGACCAGGTGTGTAAAGGCAGCCAGGTGCCCGCTCGGGTACTGTCAAGGGCTAAGCTGGCTCGCTAGAATCTGAGTATGGTCCCTCATTCACGTTGGTCTTGTTTTGCTAAGGGGGTTGCCTTATGCCTATACTTGCTAAGTTTCTCCGCCTGCTCGAGTTTGTTGAAGCGGCCCAGGACGTCTTTGCTTTTCTCGTACACCCCATGGGAATAGCGTCTATTGCAGGGACAGGGCTGTATTTTGTGCTGCAGCTGCTAGACACCGAGACCGCAACAGCCGCTACACTGTCTAGCACGGCAGCGCTGACGCTATACTGCGTCCTGGAGTCGCCCAAGCGTTAGCGCCAGCCTGACTTGCTGACAAGGCGATGCTGACAAGGCGACAAAGGAGCTTACTGGGCAATGGGGCCATTTTTTTGGATCAGCAGTTTGAGTGCGGTGCTGATACACCACGGCGGTCGTGAGCGTGGTGTTTATCCCGATCCTGACCATCCAGGAGGAGGCCGGGCAGCTGTTCCGCGACATCTCGCTGG
>JAAHIA010000612.1 GCA_010671975.1 Leptolyngbya sp. SIO4C1
CCAATAGATCGCGTCCAACCCCCCGTCTATTTTGATAACGCTGCAACTTCGCAGAAGCCTAAGGCCGTTCTTGAAGCGCTCAGCCGCTACTATGAGCAAGATAATGCCAACGTGCATCGCGGCGTTCATGCGCTCAGCGCTCGCGCCACCGAGTCTTACGAGGCGACCCGCGATAAGGTTGCGCAGTTTGTTAACGCTGCCTCGCGCGATGAGATTGTCTTTACCCGCAACGCCAGCGAAGCCATCAATTTAGTGGCCTACGCTTGGGGCCTGACGACGCTCAAAGCCGGTGATGAAATTATCCTGTCGGTGATGGAGCATCACAGCAATTTGGTGCCCTGGCAGATCATCGCGCAGCGTACCGGTGCGGTGCTAAAGCATGTGCCTCTGACAGAAACCCAAGAATTTGACTTAGATCAGTTTCGTCAGCTGCTGTCTGAAAAAACTAAGCTGGTGGCAATCAACCATGTCTCTAACACGCTCGGCTGCATTAACCCGGTTGAGACTGTGGTAAAACTGGCGCATCAGCAGGGCGCGAAGGTGCTGATCGACGCCTGTCAGAGCGTGCCGCACATGCCGGTCGACGTACAGGCGATTGGCTGTGACTGGTTAGTGGCCTCAGGACACAAGATGTGTGGCCCAACCGGTGCTGGCTTTCTCTACGGCAGGCTGGATATGCTTGAAGCAATGCCGCCCTTTATGGGAGGGGGCGAAATGATTCAAGAGGTGTCTCTAGACAGCTTTACCTATGCCGATTTGCCACATAAGTTTGAGGCGGGGACGCCTGCGATCGCAGAAGTCATTGCCCTTGGCGCTGCCGTTGACTACCTCACCCAGATTGGCCTAGCGCGGATTGAGCGCTATGAGCACGAGCTGACGCAATATCTCTATGAGCAGCTGGCTCAGATTCCGCAGGTTAAGCTCTATGGACCTGCTCCCCAGGCGGACGGCAGCGGTCGGGCTGCGATCGCGGCTTTCACTGTAGAAGGCGTTCACCCGCAGGATCTCTCCACCTTTTTAGATCAGGCCGGGGTAGCGATTCGCTCAGGGCACCACTGCACGCAGCCGCTGCACCACCTTTTAGGGATTGACTCGACCGCGCGCGCCAGCCTGTATTTCTATAACACCCGGGAAGAGATTGACAGCTTTATTGCGGCGCTGCAAGAAACGATTGAGTTTTTTGGCAATATCTTTGGCTAAGCGCCGTGACTCTGCCAGTCAGGTCTCCAATACCCACGTATCTTTGGCCCCGCCGCCCTGCGACGAATTGACTACCAGCTTTCCCTGCTCTAGGGCTACCCGCGTCAGCCCGCCCGGATGCACGTAGATGTCATCTCCTTGGTGTAGTACATAGGGCCGCAAATCCGTATGCCGCCCCTCAATGCCGCCGTCTACCACCGTTGGAATCTGAGACAGGTACACCGTCGGCTGCGCCATGTAGGCTCTTGGCTTTTGCCGAATCTTTTCTGCAAATGCCTGCCGCTGCGCTGCGGTAGAATTCACCCCCACCAGCATGTCGTCTCCCCCCTCAGCGCTCGCTGCTTTTACCACCAGCTCGTCTAGGTGATCGAGCACATAGCTGCGATCGTCTTCCCGCCAGCACAGGTAGGTTGGCACGTTGGGCAACAGCGGTTCCTCACCCAGATAAAACCGAATCATATCTGGCACGTAGGCGTAAATGACTTTGTCATCACCGATGCCCGCACCGATAGCGTTGGCTAAAGTCAGCTTTCCTTGGTGACATAGCTCAATGAGAGCGGCAACGCTATCAGGAGAGTCCTCTCCCAAATCCAAGTCAGCAAACATCTCTGTGTCACCCCGCCGATAGATCACATCAAGGCGCTGGAGGCCGCGATCGGTTCGGTAGCAGAGGTAGCCGTCTGACAGGGTCACCTCTTCTGGGCTGATCAGCGCAATTCCCATCTGCTCGGCTAGGAGGGCATGCTCGAAGTAGGCAGAACTTTGGAGACCGGGCGTCAGTATGGCCATTGCGCTATTGGGCCCAGGCGCAATCAGATCCATGACGGCTCTAAGCTGCTGGGCGTAGTCATTCACTGGCTGAGGCTTGAACTTGGCTATCAGCTCCGGCAGCACTCGCTCCATGGCAGTGCGGTTTTTCATCACGTAGGCAATACCAGAGGGGACACGTAGGTTATCTTCTAAAACGCACCAGCTACCGTCGCTGTTGCGCACTAAATCAATGCCGCTGATATGGCACCAGATGCCCTGAGGCGGTTTCATGCCCATACAGTCAGGCCGAAACCGCAGGGCTGATTCGATGATGTCGCGAGGAATTACGCCCTCAGTGATAATTCGCTGCTCGCTGTACACATCGGCGCAAAACGTATTG
>JAAHIA010000613.1 GCA_010671975.1 Leptolyngbya sp. SIO4C1
TAAATCCTAATGAGAGACCTGAAACTATTGGAAAAGGAGGTGCAAATGGACAACGATCTCGATTTGCACCTCCTTTTCCAATAGTTTCAGGTCTCTCATTAGGATTTGGACGACTGGTAAATCTACGCCATAACCTCTGTATTACATTCTGAGCATTAACCGGACTGATAATAAGTGGACCAGTGCCCCATAAACATAGTCCAATTAAAAGCGACGTAAGTAGACGATTAGAATAAAGCAGCATTTACCTGAGGTGAATGTTTAATGTTTATTTGTTAGATTAAGCTTTGCATAGATAAATCCTACTCCTAGCCCAGCCAGAATCCAAGCTAACATCGGCGGCAGCATCGGAATCCAACCACCTGCTAAAAGCATTGTAGCTACAGCAGTAGCATACAGAGTACTGATTCCAAAGACAACAAAAAAAACCTTCAGCCAACCGGATCTGAAATATATTAAGAAACCTCCAGCAACTCCCCAGATGAAGATCCAGCTGACTTCACCTAATTGAGGCCAAACCCACAGCATTGATTCTTCTCCCAATGCGGTGCCAATAAGTTGACTGATCATATGAGCATGAATCGTAACACCCGACGCCTCTCCATAGGGTGTTTCAAACTTGTCGATTGTTGTCGGATCGGTTCTACCAATCAACACTATTTTGTCTTTGAAGTAAATAGGATCAATTATCCCCTTTCTTGCAGCTTCAAAGCTTATCCCTTCTTCCGTAATATCACTGAGTTTCTTAAGAGGCGTCCTGTAATTCAATAAAAATTGAACACCATTAGCATCTAAAAACTGATAACCTCCAAAAGCAAAAGTGTCGATTCGCTTAAATAGATTCCCATTAATAATTAAGTCTTTGTTAGATGTCCAAATATCATCATCAGTAATTTTTTGCCCTATTTCCTTCTCAAGATATCTACGTGCGACTATAAATCCAAGCGAGTACTGTGACTGACATTCTTGACTCGGAGAAGGGGGCATAGCGATAAGATGCCGCCGTAGAACATCATCATGATCAAACTCAAAATTACTAAATCCAACATGTGTAGAAGGAATAGTTTCCCCATCTGGTGGTTTGACTTCTATTTTTTCTCCATCGACTAAATAGGGGAATGCGCACACCGCATATAAATCAAGATCAGAGTGAGCGTTTACTTCCCTAAAAGTATCAGCTAAAGGATCATCAAAATCTCTGTAAAGATCCAAAACAATTATCGAAGGCCTAAACTCTTCTCGACTAAGAGTTTTCAATAACTCTTTAAGTCCTTGATCCAGGATGCTGCTAGGACTGTTACTCCATATCTCACTCTCTCGTTGAAGTTCGAGATCTTTGTGCGTAGCTTCAATGACTACTAATCTTTCATCTACTGGTTTGGTGGGTGGCCGTAATCTCAGAAGATAATCGTATATTGACAATTCCAGTGATTGCATCAATCCTAGCAATCTTAATATTACAATCAGGCTTGTACTGCTTACTCCAATCGCGACAGCCATTACAAATCTGAGTCTGAGTAATTTTATCCATCGGTTTCTTGTATTTGGCTGAATCGGAGGATTCTTGCTAGTGGTGATGGAGCCTTTAAAGAGTTGGCCAAAATCGTTATCTCTCCATCGTAGATATAGAATAGGTCTATACCATTGTTTTGGGTATTTTCTAATCGCCTCTTGTCCCGACTTCACAGCAGAGGCAAGAGGTCTTCCGCCACCTATGGCGCGATAAAACCGCTCAGAAAAATCCTTTGCAGCTTCGATAGTAACGTTATACTGCATTGCTATCGCTGCGGGTATACCTTGCTTGATAAGTCCCTGGGCAACACCATTGAAGACTGAGTTACTGCCTAATGACATTCCTGTTTTACAGGCACTGGCTACTACCAAGCGAACTCCATACTTGCTTTCCTGGTCCCTACTTACATCCTTTAGCAGTCTACTAATCTCGTCAGAACTTACGTAATCAGCTGAGTAAAGCTCGGTATTATCCGATTCAAATACTAAATAACCTTGAGGATTCTCGGGTAGACGAGGACGGTTACAGTCAGGGTTTCGACAAAACGTAGTACTCATTTCTCTGTAAGGTCTTCGACACTCATCACATCGCTTTCCAAAAAAGCCATGTCCATCAAAGTGGATCACATGGGGGGCTTCAGCGCCAAGATGATCATAAAGATAATCACTTAGGGCTTTAAAGGTCACTTTGCCCTTTCTCTCTCTCAAATCAGTAACCTGAACGCGTGACTTCTTCTGTGCTTGGTTTAAGCCTGCTAAAACGGCAGTTCTCTCTTCCCCATTTAATTCTTCTAAGCCCTGAGAATTATCATGTGCCG
>JAAHIA010000614.1 GCA_010671975.1 Leptolyngbya sp. SIO4C1
ACAACCAATCGTGACCCTGACCCGGCGATGGCCTCGCGCAAACAACACGAGAAACGAGCCTATCGTCTGGAGTTCAGAGTACTAACGTACTCATACGCGCCTGAATAACTTTTGTCAGTCAATCAGGGTTTTGGGTGCGGTAATAACCCTTTCCGGGATTAGTGGATTGGGAGCGGCGATTATCGTCAGTATTTGGGGCGGGTTTCGACGGAATGTGCAAGGAATGTTGTTAGGGTTTATGGGCGCTGGGCTAGCTAAAATTGCGTTTGGGCTAGGACGAGGATTACCTGTCTGGCTGCCAGCGCAGTTTTGTTCTTCTCTCAATTTTCCGTTGCTCAAGGGTTCAGAACGGGCGTTGTTAACGGCATCTGCGCCGCCGGAGGTGCAGGGAAGAGTATTTGCGGCTCGTGATTTGATTAATGATATGGCAGAGGTTTCGATGACGCTGCTGGCTGGTGTGTTGAGCGACCGTATGTTTGAACCGGCAATGAGGTCGCCTAGTCTGTTGCAGGTTTTGTTTGCGCCTGTGTTTGGGACGGAGGCGGGAGCAGGAATGGCGCTGCTGTATGTGGGAGGTGCAGTTGGGATGTTGCTGGTTGGGGTCTTCGGGTTTAGGCTGTCGGGGTTGCGATATCTAGAAGAGCAACCTTGACATAAAATTACAATACTACTAAGCAGATGTTTGAATAGGATCGTCTTTAGGTGGGTGCCATCCGACGCTGAGCCAGAGCGCTCTAGCTTCAGTAATAGGATATTCGCCTTTGTAGCGATCGTCGTTAATATCAAGGCGATCGCAAGTAGCCCTACCGGTCGGTGTTGTACCGACTAATCGAACCTTATCAGCAGACCAAGCAAAATGCTCAGACCAGACTTGCTGACGAGGATTAAAAAGAGCGGCAATTGAATCAGTTTGCATCCTCTCCGTTCATGAAGTTATAGCGCCGTTGGTTACATCGGCTACAAGCTAGCGCCAAGTTATCGAAGTCGTCTGAGCCGTTCAGAGATTGGGGCTGTATGTGGTCGATAGTGAACCTGACTGAACTGATTCTTTCTGGCGAATGGCAGTATTCGCACAATCCATCAGCTCTCTTTCGGACTTGCTCGCGCAGTCGGTGGCTAATTGTCATGTTTGAGCGAGTAAGCGAGCATTCAAGTAAGTAAAAAATCGCTCAAGTTCGTTAAGACTATCGAGTTCCTTTTGCTCGTCAGAAGAAAGGGTGTTTAGCCCATTTTTCTTTAAGAGTGCTTCCTGTCTGCTTTGAAACGCCTTGGTGAATTTGAACAGGCGAAAACCGTCGATGTTTTCAACACAGATGCTTTCATCGAGTAGGGCGCTTGGGCTGATGGCGACTTGGAGCATAAGCTGATAAGAAGCAGAAAGAATACGGGCTAGCCAAGAATAGTAATTTCCTCGTATTTTAGCCTAAATCTATGCAAACAACTAGGCAGTGTTGAGGGGGCTAATCCGAGCAATATCGCTTTGAATGACCTGTGCTGCATCCCATAGATCTACTGCTCTTTGTGCATTTAGCCAGAACTCTGGTGAGTTGCCGAAAAGTTGTGCAAGCCGAAGCGCCATTTCTGGACTAACCGCTCGACGCTCGCGCAAAAGCTCATTCATCGACTGGCGCGAAACGCCTATAGCTTTTGCCAAACTAGTCACTGTCAAATCGTAGTCTGGCAGGAAATCTTCACGCAGCATTTCTCCTGGATGAGTGGGCCTACGTTTTGTTCTGTTTGTGTTTGGAATGCTCATGCTTTTCATGTTACCTCAGTGATAGTCGCATACTTCAACATCGTAAGCATCGAAAAATCGAAATGTGATCTAAAGCAGAGGTAGGGATTGCGCTAGTGTCTGTGGGGAGGGCGATCGCAGAGCCTCTCCTATAGAAAATCGCATAACCATGCCTCCAGAGTATCGCGCAGCCTTTCACATAAAGAATCGCAACGCCTCTTCTCTAGAGTGTCCCGTTGCGGCTAGTCAGTGTTTGGGAGGTTAGGGTCTCTTAGCTTTACAATGTTGAGCGTGTGCGTAAACGCTGAGATACCCATATGACTATTAGACTGACATACGCTGAAGCCGAAGAACAGTATCAAGCAGCTGGCGAAGAGAAGCTACAGTGTGACCCTACCGACGAGCTAGATGTTACGCTTAAGGTTGATGCTCCATATGCTCAAAGATGGAAACGAAAAATCGTTCTTAGAGAAGGCATCCATCTTAAAATTATTCAATCTCAATATAAGGATCGCCTAATAATCTCCGAGCCAGAGGTAGAATCTAATTACATTGGCTGTAATTTCTTGCAGTATTGC
>JAAHIA010000615.1 GCA_010671975.1 Leptolyngbya sp. SIO4C1
TCCAGCTAATTCGCACCGTTGCCGAAGAAGCCGGCGTCCGCCTAGCTGAGCAAGAACTCTATTCTGACTCTATTGGCGCATCCGGCAGCCCTGGCGATAGCTACGTCGATATGCAGGTCAGCAATACTCAGACCATTGTAGAAGCCCTACAGGGAGAGACAGCGCCCTTTGAGCCCAACTAGCCAACCGCTCTACGTTGGCTGCCAGTCAAAAAATCGTGACCAAAGTCACGCCCTGAGTCGTGACCTTCGAGACGCCTCATCTCTAAAGCAGTTGCCTAAGCTAAAAGAGTCCAAGACCATTGCATAGCTTATGAAACTAAGTCTAAAAACACTCTCTTTCGGCAGCCTGGCTGCGCTAGCCCTGCTGGCGGCATCGCTGACGCTGGTCAAGTCCGTAAATGCAGGCGGCGATCGCGGTCACTTTGAGCAGCTTAATCTCACCGAGGCACAGTCTACCCAGATTGAGGCCATTCGTAGCGACACTCGCAGCCAGATTGAAGCCGTGCTCACCCCTGAGCAGCAAGCCAGTTTAGACGATAGCGAGTCTTTTCGTCGGGGTCTAAAAGCGCTTGACCTGAGCGACGATCAGCGTAGTCAAATTCGCTCGATTCACGCAAGCTCACGCGAGCAAATCGAGGCTGTCTTAACCGAAGAGCAGCGCCAGCAGCTGCTGGCCGCTCGCGATCGCCGAGGGCATCGAGGCCGGCATTTAGAAGATCTCAACCTGACTGAGGCGCAATCAGCGCAGATTGAGGCCATTCGCAGCGATGCCCGCAGCCAAATGGCAGCTGTGCTAACGGAAGAACAGCGCGCTACCCTCGGTGATGAGCCGGGGCGTCGCGCTTGGCGGTCGCTTGACCTGAGTGAGGAGCAGCGTCAGCAGCTGCAGACGATTCACGCCGCAACCCATGAGCAGATTGAGGCCGTGCTGACCGCAGCGCAGCGCCAGCAGCTGCAAGAACGGCATCACGGTCGGTTTGGCGATCGAGACGAGTCTCAGCCTGACCAATAGTGATTTAACCCCCGGGAGATGTGCAGAGAGATGTGCAGACACGCGGCATATCTCCCCTCAAACATAACTTCTTAGCTTGAGAGCATCATGAAAAATCGTTCACTCAGGTCAGTGGCACTGCCGATCAAGCGTCGAGAGATGCTGGGCTTTATGGGCGGTGCCGCTGTTGTCTCGCTGTTAGGCTGCCAGCGTACTGCCAACTCAGTCGCTTCGGGCGTAGCGGCTCAGCCGGCAGAAACGCCTGACCTGCCCGCCTGCGTGGTCAGCCCTGAGCAGACAGAAGGCCCTTACTTCGTAGAAGAAGCGCTGAATCGCTCTGATATTCGCACCGACCCGACCGATGGCAGCATCAAGCCTGGCGTGCCTTTGCAGCTGGTGCTGCAGGTCTCTCAGGTTAATGCCAGTGCCTGCCAGCCGCTGGCTGGGGCAATCGTCGATGTTTGGCACTGCGACGCCGAGGGCGTGTATTCAGACGTGGTTGATCGCAGCTTCAATACGCAAGGGCAGAGATTTCTGCGAGGCTCTCAAATCACCGACTCGGACGGCAGAGTCGAATTTATGACGATTTACCCTGGCTGGTATCGCGGCAGGGCCGTGCATATCCATTTCAAGATTCGCAATCGCCCAGCTCAAGACAGCGCTCAGGGCTATGAGTTTACCTCACAGCTTTACTTTGATGATGCTGTGAGCGATCAGGTTCATACCCAGGTTCCCTACCGCCGCAGAGGCCAGCGCGATATGCGAAACGCTCGCGATCGCATTTATCAAGGCGGCGGCGAGCAGCTGATGCTGCAGCTCACCTCGGCTGAGACTGGCTACATTGGGACCTTTGAGATTGGTCTAAAGACGGCCTAGGCGAGCCTGCGCGCTGGGTTAGGCTAACGCTGAATTCTCAAAGCGCTGCTGCCACCTCAGCCAGAAGCGCCCTCAGCCAAACATGGGCCGGCGACTCACGCGTACTTTGGTGCGATCGCATAGAAATGTAAAAGCCTTTGAGCGGCAGCGGAGACGGCAAAATCTTTAACTTTTGGCTGGTGGCAAATTCAGCCGCAACGCGGGCAGCCAGCGTAGCTATCAGATCGGTCTGCGCCAGGATGAAAGGCGCCACCAAAAAGTGAGGCACCGACAGCACCACCCGTCGCGCCTGCTGCTGCTCTGCTAGTGGGTCATTTGGCATGAACATGGCCATTTCTGTAGTGGGATTGGTTAAAATCAGATGCAGTCCCTTCAATGGTTTCTTGCCATGACTCGTCGCCAAAAACATCCGCTTCGTGATCTGAGCGCTGAAGAACACCAA
>JAAHIA010000616.1 GCA_010671975.1 Leptolyngbya sp. SIO4C1
CTCCGATCTCTCAATCGCTAGATACAGCTGATACTCATGATGCTCGATGTTGCCACAGTATTCGGTGCCTCGGTCGGTTAGAATCCTCAGCAAGGGCACACTCTGTTCCTCATAAAACGGCACGACTCGGTCGTTGAGCAGGTCAGCTGCCACCAGAGCATTCTTGCGGTCATAGAGTTTGACAAGGGCGACTCGCGTGTAGGTATCAATGAAGGTCTGCTGATAGATGCGGCCGATACCTTTGATGTGACCGACATAGAACGTGTCCTGCGAGCCTAGATAGCCGGGATGATGCGTCTCTATCTGACCGTGTGCTTCCTTTTGCTCCTTAGCTTTCTCTAGCGCTTTGACCTGCGCTTCACTCAGGATCAGATTCTCCTGAGCCGCTTTGGCTTCGAGCGCTTTGAGCCGCAGCGCAAACGTCTGAAGCTCATGGCGTAGCCAGATTGAGCGCACGCCGCCTGGCGAAACAAACAGACCTTGCTTTTTCAGCTCATTCGAGACGCGCACCTGGCCATAGGCAGGCTGCTCAGTCGCAAAGGCCACCACGGCTGCTTCGATTTGTGGCTCAACCCGATTCTTCAGGCACGGCTTTTTTCGGCTAATCTCTTGTAGAGCTACTTCGCCACCGGTTTCGTACAGCTCTTTGTAGCGATAGAACGTGTCTCTCGATACGCCCATCACTTTGCAGGCTTTGGAGACGTTGCCTAGGGTTTTAGCCAGATTGAGGATGCCGAGTCGGTTCTTAACGATCTTGTCTTGGGTATTCATTGTGACACTCCTGGTTCAGTATGAGTTTACAGGTTGTGTCAGATTAAGTCCTAACTATTACACATGAAGGGTTAGCGAGCCTGATATGCTCGCCAACTCCTCATACAAATCTAATCTCACCAAAGTGCCATTTCGAAACAACTTTATTTCAGGAGCCTTCTCCTCTTAATAGATTCAAAATGACATCCAGCTTACGCGCCATATCTTCATTTGCTTTTTCCATCTTTTCGACTTTTCCTTTGAGCAAGGCAATCTGCTTCTCTTCTTCTGATATGGCAGGTGGCAATTGCCGCACGTCGCGCCCAAAGCCCATCAGTGCGGGCCGCTCCACATAGGTCACTCGGTGTAGCACTCGCCATGCTTTGTTGGCTTTGCCTTGGGCTTGCCGTAGCGCACGAGCTTCTTCACTGTTGCTAGCCAGCCACTCAGGGTCAACCACGTAGTTGAAAAAGTCATGAAAGTTTTGGGTGCTCCCGGCTAAGTAGAAGCTCATAAAGCGATAGCGGTTGACTTTTTCACCTGGTAGGGCGGGGCGATCGTTATGGTCAGTAACCCCTCGACCTTCGACCCCCCATGGCCCACTCTTCAGTTCTACATTCAGTTCCATCCCTCGGCTGCGGGTTTCTGTTTTGGTCATGGTTTGCGTAAGGTTAGCTGTTGCTAAGCCCTTTAACTCTACTGCTGCTCCACTAATATCAAGGTTTTCTTCCCAACCTAGAGCGGCATCCATCTTCAACTGCCCACCAATCGACTGTTCGACTGTGTTAGAGAAACTCTGGGACTCAACTCTCAGCCCACCATCAGCATCCCAAACGTAGGTGTTGACAATATTACGCTTGCCAGCACGAGAGCGAATGCGTTCCATCTTACGTTGCCAACGTTCGAGTCCTTCAGATGCTTGTAAACGCTTTTCGCGATCCTGAATTTCGCTATTAATCTCCTTTTCTTTCCGCTTAGCTGTCTTATCCAAATCATCCCTTGACTCTTTGGCTTCCGCTTTTGATTGTTCTAACTTATCCTGTTCTGCTTGCCTTTGCTCCTCTTCTGTCAAGCTTTCATCTGGCTTATCCTCTTCTCGTGTTACAGATACCTGATCAGAGTTTGTTGGACCCTGTTTAGTTTCTCTGACTACAGAAGCTTCATCAACAAGACGAGCATTGAACTGTTCATAATAAGCCTTTGTGTTCTGGTCTTGCTTTTCAATTTGGGTTTTCAAGTCATACGCTTCTTGCAAGCGATAGAAACTCGCAGGATAGAGAGAGCCATATTGTGCTCGCATTTTTGGCACATGCTTATAAAAGCGTTGACTAGTGGCACTGCTGCCGGTTAAACCATCCAAGCTTCCAGCCATGGTGTAGGCAGGATTGATCAAAAATGTGATGGTATTCACATCCGGAGGAATATTTTCAACCGGAAGCATTTGATAGCCAATCATCCTATTGCTGCGACTCAGTCGAGTGACAAAGATGTCAGCCAATGCAGACACAACCAAGGCATAACCTACATTTTTAGGGACGAATCGCTTACCTAAATGAGGAA
>JAAHIA010000617.1 GCA_010671975.1 Leptolyngbya sp. SIO4C1
CAAGCTGCTCAGCACCGAGCGTGAGCCACAGCCCACTCGTCGGCTCACCACCGCCGGCGCTCAGGCGGCCGGAATCGACGCCACGACGCTCGCTTCACTGTTCTCGATCCGGAGCACCCGAATCCGCAGCCGTTAGAAATTGCAAAAAATCGCTTGGGAACGCGCACCTTCAGCTCTGAGGTGGCAAGCTGACCGGGATAGTCGAAGCAGGGGAACCAAAAGCGCGAGTCCTCATCTTCACCCTGTGTCCAGACCTGATAGGGCTTGTCTGGGTAGTGCTCGTCCGGGGCAATAAAGTAGATACCGCGCTGCGGATGCTCGACTTGGTAGTCAATGCTGAGGGTGATCGGCTTGTCGACTGCCGTCGGTTTTTTTAGCTGAATGTTGAGCGTCTCACCATCGTAGTCAAAGGATTGCTTCGTGCTGCCAACCTTGACGCTATTAATCTGTAGGCTGACGGCATCTAGCGTTAGCGTCTCGACGCCATCGCGCACCGGGTTAAGGCGAATTTTGCAGACACCGCTATAGCGCTGATTTGGGATATCTAAGTCAAGGTCGAGGGCAATATGCTCGACCCGACCAGGGCGATCTGGGTTGTAGTGCGGGTAGGCACCCGGCAGCTCAAAAGGCTTATGGCCGTTTTCATCTGCGTAAAGACTGTAGAGATGAAGCATGGTGTGGAGGGGCTGGACAATGTTTCATTACATTAGCGTTTCTTTGAAGAGTAGATTTGCCTGATTTTGGGATAATAAACGCGCCGGTTTCGTTTGATATCCCAATTTAGAGATTTCTTATGAATGCAGTCGCCACTCGCCTAGTTAACGGCGTGCTCTCAGTTAAGCCGCTAGCTGAATTTGCTAAGCACCAAGCTCGCAGCATGATGATTAAGCGAGCTGAGTCGATTGGCGTCTACTGGCGCGATGAGGTAAAGCAGCTGCGATCGCGCGGCAGCAGCCTAGACTTTGACCCCGCTTGGGAGACAGAACTCGCCGCGATCGCGGCCCCGCAGCTGGCCTATCCTGACTACTATCTCGCCAGCTTTCACGCCTATGCCGAAGGCAACCTTGGCTGGCTGCCAGCGATGGAAGTCGAATCTGCCGCGCGCGCCGTGCATGCCAAACTCTGGCCCGAAGGGGATGCCCGAGGCGATCTGCGGCTGCGCCAAAGCTACCACCAGGTGCTACAAGCTCAGCTATCAGCAGCCCCCCAAGCCATCGTCGACCTCGGCTGCAGCGTTGGCCTCGACACTTTCCTGCTGCAGGCCACCTATCCCGACGCGCAAATTACCGGCGTCGATCTGTCTCCCTATTTTCTCGCCGTTGCCCAATACCGCCAAAGCCATTCAACAGTCAAAACTCAGGATTCAAACTTCATTCGGTGGGTTCACGCGCCGGCTGAGAGCACGGGGCTGCCGGCTGAATCAGCTGATTTAGTATCAGCCTGCCTGATGTTTCACGAGCTGCCACAGTCGGCTGCGATCGCGGTGCTGCATGAGGCTGCCCGACTGGTGAAGCCAGGCGGTCACTTGGCGCTGATGGATATGAATCCGCAGTCAGAAGTCTACGCTCAGATGCCGCCATATGTTCTGACCCTGTTAAAAAGTACAGAACCCTATCTAGACGAGTATTTTGCATTAGAAATAGAGACCGCAATAGTCAATGCTGGCTTTGAAATGCCGACGGTTACCTACAATACGGTACGTCACCGCACGCTGATAGCCAAAAAGCAATCGGATTGAATGGCCTAGAATTCGGAAGTATTAATATCAGATGAAATCTTGATTTGACCAGCTGTCGGCTATCGCTAGCCTGGGCTAACATTGCGTATCAAGTTTTTTAGCAATGTGCGATTTCGCAATCGCAAAGCCCCCTATAGCGATGAATAAGCTATCAGCCGGACTTAAAGTTGTACTGATGATATCGATTGTATTAGGCATCATTTTTAGATTTGATCAGCTGGGGAGCAAGCTCTATTGGGAAGACGAGGCGTTTACGTCGCTGCGAGTCGCTGGCTACACCAGACAGGCGCTGATCGAGGCTAACTTTACGGGCCATTTGATTGACGTTCACGACCTAAAGCAGTTTCAAAGCTCTGACTCAGGTCAGACGATTTTCGACACGATTAAAAGCCTGGCTGACGACGTGCATCCCCCGCTCTATTTCGTATTGCTCAGAGTTTGGGCCAGCTGTTTTGGCAACTCCATCGCTTTGCTCAGAAGCTTTTCTGCTTTGATGGGATGCTTGCTGATAGCCTGTCTATTTTTGCTCACTCGGGAGCTGTCAGGCTCGATTCGCTGCGCCTGGTTT
>JAAHIA010000618.1 GCA_010671975.1 Leptolyngbya sp. SIO4C1
TCAAAATCCTACAAAAACTGGGTGTAGAGAGCTGGGCCGTAATCCATAGGTCTGAGCAGTGCCGCCGAACTGAGATTGCCGAGGGGATAGGATGCGATGGTCGAAGACCGCCCCAAAGGGTCATCGCGCTCTAGTTTTCTGGCCATAGAGATGCCTCTTTGCTGGTAGCGTTATTGGTTGTTTCTAAGAGTAGACAATCCTGGTCGTTGATTAAAACTTTCTGAGCCTTTAAGCATGACTGCAAATCGCTAGATTTCCATCCAGCCCCGCTCCAATACCGTAGCTGATACGTCCCATCTGACAGGGTCAAAATACAGCATTCTAGAAAGTTCATCGCATCGTCCATGGCCTTACCTCCGCAACCAGGTGGCGATATCCTTGGCAAAGTAGGTCAGAATTACATCCGCCCCTGCTCGCTTGAGGCTGGTGAGGGTTTCCATTACTACGGTTTGCTCATCGATCCAGCCCTGCTGGGCGGCGGCTTTGACCATGGCATATTCGCCGCTGACGCTGTAGGCTGCCACCGGTAGGGTAGTGTGCTGCTTAATGCGCTGGATGATGTCCATGTAGGCCAAGGCTGGTTTTACCATGACAATGTCGGCCCCTTCAGCGATATCGAGAGCCACTTCCTTCAGAGCTTCCTGGGCATTGGCGGGGTCCATCTGGTAAGTCTTTTTATCGCCGAACTGGGGGGCCGAGTCTAGCGCATCGCGGAAGGGGCCATAGTAGGCGGAAGCGTACTTGGCGGAATAGGCCAGAATGCCCACATTGATCCACCCTTCGGCGTCCAGGGCGCGACGGATCGCCCCAACCCGACCATCCATCATATCGGAGGGAGACACGAAATCGGCCCCGGCTTCAGCGTGGCAGAGGGCCTGCTTCACCAGCACTGCCACGGTTTCGTCATTGAGGATTTCGCCATTCTCCACAATGCCGTCATGGCCTACACTGCTGTAGGGATCAAGGGCCACATCGGTAAACACCAGCAGGTTGGGGATAGTCTGCTTAATGGCTCGCACTGCTTTGGGTACCAGCCCTTCAGGGTTGTAGCTTTCGGTACCGGCGTTGTCTTTGAGGTCAGGTGAAATGAGCGGGAAGAGGGCAATGCCAGGGATGCCCAGATCATAGGCGGCAGCGACCTCTTCCAGCAGTAGATCCAGGGAGTGGCGGCAACACCCTGGCATCGAGGGAATCGCCTCTTTCTGACTGACACCTTCCATCACGAACACCGGATAGATCAGGTCGTTGGTCGTGAGGTGATGCTCGCGCACCATCCGCCGCAACCCGGCTGTGCGCCGCAGTCGGCGGGGACGGTGAGCCATTGCAGGCAAGGTAGAGGCAACGGCTTCAGCGGTGGCTTGAGGCGTAGGGGCAATTTCGGTAGAAATCATAGTAAGGAAGGCGATACAATAAGAATGATTATCATTCTCTAATTTACTGCAATGAAGGCCAAACTTACCCGAGGTCAGCAGTGGGTGTATGAACTGCTGAACAGCACGTCAATGGAAATGACGGCACAGGCCATCTTTGCCCAGCTGCAGGCGCAGGGGCGATCGCTGGGGTTGGCAACGGTGTATCGGGCAATCAGGGTCTTGCAATTGCGGGGGGCGGTGCAGGCGCGATCGCTGACGAATGGCGAATGGGTCTATCGGCTGGCGTCGGAGGATTGTCACTACCTGACCTGCTTAAACTGTGGGCGATCGGTGCCAGTGGAGGAGTGCCCAGCCCGTGGGCTACAAAGGAAGTTGGAGGAGAAGCAGCATTTTACGGTCTTCTATCACACCCTGGAATTTTTTGGTCTCTGTGAACCCTGTGGCGAAACGCTCGATGCTGGAACGGTTTGACGCATCAACCTAATCGATAGCAACGGCGATTTGCCGCACTCTAAACAGCCATAGCAAATGTTGCGGATGATCGGTGGAGACGCCATTCGGAGCGCAGCCGAGAGTCACTTTGACGTGAAGCTGGCGTTTCAAAATTGTCACAATTAGTGGTCAACGTGACCATCTACGCCAACCGAGTAATCCACCGATAAGGAGTAACCCGCCTAACGCCCCTGGTTCAGGTACCTGAGTGGCAATCATCTTTTGGCCAAGCTGATCGCCTGCATCTGGCTCATCCAAAAGCTGTGCCCGTGTGCGGGTAAAGAAAGCTACATCGAGATGGGGACGAACGCGTACTGGCAAATTGGGGGACTCAGTGACAAACTCGGGGGGGACGAAGCCTATCGGCAGGTCAGGAAACTCATTGCCAAAATCGGTTAGGTGAACATGGGGGACGGGTTCTCCATCTTCAAC
>JAAHIA010000619.1 GCA_010671975.1 Leptolyngbya sp. SIO4C1
TCCAAAGTACGCTCCTGTAGCTGTGCGATCTGACTGCGGCGCATTGTAAAACCTGAAGGGATGATTCCGAACTGCTGCGGAGATCTGAGCGTCACAATCGCAAGTACGGGTTTTTCCTCAGCGCCGCGCCGCACCTCTTCCTCGACAAAGGGCCTTCGATGATTGCCGATGATGTAATCAGACGAACCCTCGCCGATGATGGGAGCGATAGTTGGCCAGGCCGTCGCCTGAGCTAGCAAAAACAGTACTGAGGAAAGCGCAAGAACACATAGCACAATCAGCAAGCGGGACCAGCGACTCAACATATAATTTTCCTTCCCTCCAAACTGACGCCGTGCATATTCCTATCTATAGAATTTGAAGGGTAATTCTGCAGCACCCCTCTGGGTACCTATCTATTGGCGGCAAGCTGCTTAGTTTATCTTTATTAAATCAATACTGATGCGCGCCTATGCCAGCCTTGCCGATGAACTGGCTGAAGCGGGCTTCAGCCCGCAAGAGGCCGAGCAAATTAAAGCTCATGAATATGAGCTGTACTAGGGGCTGCTGGGCATAGCTCGTCGGCGTCTGAAAGGCTATCTGGGCGCAGAAAGCATTCGCTGAATTTTGCTGTGTCGGTGGTCATCAGAACGGCTGGATCGCTGCCAAGCTGGTCGAGAGCTTTCAAATTGAGGCAGAATCTAATCAGCTGATAGAAAAGATGCGCCAGCCATGACTGTTTCAGCCTCGCCAGTTAAAACCTACACCGCTGAGGAATATCTGGCTCTAGAAGTGGAGTCTGAGCTTCGGAGTGAATTTCGTGATGGAGCGATTGTTGAAATGACAGGGGGAACGCCTGAGCACAACGAAATTACAGGCATGTTTATTTTTTTGCTGAGGGCGGCATTGCGAAAACAGCCTTACAGCATTTTTGTGACCGATCAGCGACTTTGGATTCCTGAGGCCAATGTGTACACCTATCCGGATGTGATGGTGACAAAACGCCCGCCAGAGCTAAAGCCCGGCCGAAAAGACACGGTAATGAGCCCTATTTTGATTGGAGAAACACTATCGGACTCTACCCAGGGATATGACCGGGGCGAGAAGTTTGCTCACTATCGCACGATTGAAACATTTCAAGAGTATGTGCTGGTTGATCAATATCGTCCGCAGGTTGAACACTATGTAAAGCAGGCTCCGAACCAGTGGCTATTTACCGAGTATAGCGGCTTAGAGACAGCCTTCAAGCTCGCCTCAGTTGCGGTCGAGATTGCCTTAGCAGATCTCTACGAGGCAGTCGAGTTCAACGAAGCGTAAGGATAAGAGAAACTCGAGTCAGCTGTGCACCATCCGCTCTCTACATTTGCGGCTACTTCGCCAAGGCCCGATGCTCAGGAGAAGCCAGCAAAGGTGATTTCAGGAACTCCTAAAATCTGCCCTGAAACAGCACCACTGGCATTGCTATCTACATAGAGTAAAAGCCTACTACAAACGGTATATTTAAGCAGCGTGTCTAGCGCCTAATAGAGCAAAAGAATTTAATACAGCTGAGCGATCGCAGCTAATAGGCAATGCTCTAAGCTTGAAAGTAGGGCTACCGCAGCGTTGGTGAGGAAGACCGAACGGTAAAGCTTGGATTCATCAGCCGATTGGTATCGCCCGGTACCGGAATGATGACGGGCACCTCAACTTTTGACCCTGGGTTGATAAGCCCGCTGTGAATATGTCGTCGGCTGTAGAACTGACCGTTGCTATCAGAGACAGTGGCGTATACCTCGATATCTCGATGGACAGCATCTGTGTTGTTCTGAATCGTGCCGTAAACAACGTTGCCTTGATTAGACACTTGGGTAACCGTGAGTGATGCAGCTGGGGAGAGAACAATCTGGGCCGGTGTGTTAGCAAATCTGGGCCGTACAGGTGCATTTTGCGAAATCTTGGCAATTTCGGCTTCCCAATTAAAATCCGCAGGGGCGCGATTATCTTCAAAGGCTTCAACTTTGACTGGAATAGCAACACCTTCACAGTTGGGTAGGCTCTCAAACTTAGTGGCGGTATCGGCATAGTTCGAGAAGCTTCGTCGCCAGTCAACGAGCTGCTGACGATGCTCGGGGGTGATGTCGGGCATGGCGATCAGCAGGCTGGTTGCTTCTACTGCTTTGTGCCAATCTTGATAGCAGATTGTCTGTCGTAAATATTCTTTAACTTGCTCGGTGGAAATTTCTGCTTTGGCGTCTTGAGCGTAGCCAGCAATTGCCAACAGGGAAGCACTCGCAACGATTTTAGTAGCTTTCATATCAGGCATCTGTAATCGTC
>JAAHIA010000062.1 GCA_010671975.1 Leptolyngbya sp. SIO4C1
CTTTAACCTGATGTCGCGCGATGAAGCGCGACATCAGGTTAAAGCATTCTGCTAGCACCGGACTCTTGCCTTTCAGCTTGCGGCTCAGCTCCTTATAGAGCAAAAAGCCAGAAAACTCAGCCGTGCAGGAGCGCTCTAGAAATTCGATGAACAGCTGACGGGTCTCGCCGTCAATATGATCCCAAGACTGCGCAAATTCCTCATCGCGCACGAAGTGATGACGGTTATAGTCAGCGCGAAATTCTTCTAAGATAGCCCGCAGCTCGTCTTCGTTGACAGAGATGTCCATCTCCGCCATCTCGTCAAAGTCGGTGGTGTAGAAGCGCGGCGTTAAAATCGTGTCTTCGGCGGGTACTTTGACGCCAGGCCGGATTTCATCAACACTCGGTTTCTTTAGGGAATCTACCATGAATCCTCTAGCTATTGATTTAGATGCGCCAGCGATAGTCAGGCAGCGGCTTACGAAGCTTAGTGTATCAAGCCAACCGGCTCTGATCGGCCTTTAGGCAGAGATCGGTTTAAAATTCGCAACATTTGGTTGGATTACTCAATGGTTGGTCTTGAGAATGGGTGAGGGAAGACGGGCCCTTCGACTTCGCTCAGGGCGCCTATCTCTGGTGTAATCGCAAAGAAAAATGGGTTTTGGGTTGCGATCGCGTCTCTATTCTTCCTGGCCTAGCGCTTCAAACGGATCGCCGGATTCAGCCGCATCGTCTTCAGCAGCCTCTTCTTCTACTTCTGCCTGCTCTTCTTTGACTTCCTCAACCGCATCTTCAATATCGATCTCCGCTTCGCCATCGGCCGCTTGCTCGGCTTCGTATTGGTCAAGCGCAGTCTGAGTAAGGTCCTGCATGGCCTCATGCCGCAGCACGCCCTCATAGGCATAGCGGTTGTAGCCGCCGCGCTCAATTAGAGCCTGTAGGTAGTCAATCCGCGCCTGAGGGGCCGGGTGGGTCGAGAGCCAGGAAAACCCGCCCGTGCGATCGCCATAGCGCTCGTTGAGGGCCAGCATGAGGCCATACATGCCGTCGGCAGCGTAGCCGCTAGCGGCCAAAATCTGAGTGCCCACAATGTCAGCCTGGCGCTCCATCTGTCGCGAGTAGCCGTTGACTAAGATATTGGTGACCAGCCCCGGCAGCGGCAGATACTGGGTCACGCTAGCCGTGAGGTTGCCCTGCGTTACCAGCTGAAAGCCGTGCGATAAAACAGCGTGAGACAGCTCGTGGGCCAGCAGCCCGGCCAGCTCTGCTTCGGTATCAGTGTCTAAAATCGCGCCAGCGTTGATAAAAATCTTGCCGCCCGGCAGAGCAAAAGCGTTCAGGTCTTCATCGAGGATGACGTAGAACTCATAGTCAAACTCGTCGCGCCCGGCGACTGCCGCTAGCTCTTGGCCCACTTCATTGACGTAGGCCAGCACGGCTTCATCTTCTAGCATGGGCAGCTGATCTTTCGCTTGAGCTGCAACCTGGCGGCCAATCGACTCTTCGCCCTGCAGCAGCGCAATCGTGGAGTTCAATGCCGTGAACGGGCCATAGAGGCCACCGGTGACCACATAGCCGGCAACGCCGGTAATGATATTTGCGATCGCATTGTTGCGAATGCGAGCGTTCGTGGCCGACTTAAACCGATCTAAATTTTCACTGGCTAGCGTCTGATACTGCTCAGCTTCAGGATGCTCAGGGTTGAGAATGGCAAACTGTCGCGAGGCAATTGATGCCTCAATCCACTGCTCCTGATGCATCATCAGGTCGACCTGCGCCTGCAGCAGCACCGGATTCGCCGGGTACAGCGTCAGCGCCTGCTCAAAGACCGCCTGAGCCGCTTCGGGCTGCTCATAGGCCATCAGCATGTCGGCATACCGCAGATGACCTGGAATAAATGCTGGATGTTCTTCTGTTAGCAAGCCAAGCGACACAAGCGTCTGCGACTCACGCTCGGCCTCAATGCCAGCGATCGCTTCTCGCCAGTAGACAGCAGCCCCCGGCGATAGGCTAGCTTCATCGGTGAAAGGCAGCGGTGGTAGTGCCGCTTCAATATCAGCCTCTTCCCGCCAGGCGTACGTTTTCGCTTCGCGGTAGAGCGCAGCTGCACCGGCAATATCGCCTGCCTCATATAGCCGATCGGCTTCAATGAGCAGCTCTCGCCGCCGTACTTCGTCGGGATCGGGCGCTGTTTCGGCAGCAGCTTCGGCTGAGTCACCGGCTGTCGGATCGTCTGCACGGTCTTCTGCGCTGCCCTCTGTACTGTCTTCTGCGCTGTCTTCTGTACTGCCTTCTGCGCTGTCTATTGACTCGTCTGGGCCGTCAGCAGTGGCCGCTTCAGAGTCTTCTATCTCGTCAGATATCTCTTCAGGGGCCGTTTCCGTCTCAGGGACGGCTTCGTCTGCAGCGTCAGACGGGGCAGCGGTCTCAGCTTGAGCTTCTGCCGCTTCTGTGACCACTGGCTCAGGCGCATCTGCTTCAGGCCGGGAATCTATCTCATCTGCTAGCGGCTCAGAGGCAGGAGACTCAGATTCGTCTGCGATAGGAACCGGCGCGTCTGTTTCCTGCTGATTTGGCGTGTCTGCCTGAACCAGCGCATCGCTTATCGAAGTTTCAGCAGCAGTAGCGACCGGCAAAGCCGCAAGCGTGCGCTCAGCCGTCAGCGTAACGCCGCAGCTCGCTAGCAGAATGACTAGAAACCGAACAGATTTATGCATGATGGCGGAGGAACGCAATATAATAAATTTTGTAACGCGCTATGAAAAACTCTAAGCACTATGTCTGACACCCTTGAGGCGATCAAGCCCTGGCTCAATTTTATCCATCCTCTGTTTATGTGGGTGCTGTTTGGGCTGACAGTTTATGCTTTATACCTCGGCTGGCAGAGCAGGCGTACGCGAACAGCTTCTGGCGAAGAGAAAAAGGCGCTAGTCAAAGGCAAATTCAGTCTCAAGCATCATCAGCTGGGTGCGGTGCTGCTTTCTCTGATGGTGCTCGGAACACTAGGCGGGATGGCCGTTACCTATCTTAATAATGGCAAGCTGTTTTTTGGTCCGCATCTGCTCGTTGGCTTAGGTATGACCGGTCTGATCGCGACCGCAGCAGCGCTCGTACCCTTTATGCAGCGTGGCAATGACGCGGCTCGCTACGCTCACATCACGCTGAACGTTGCGCTGGTGGGTCTGTTTGGTTGGCAGGCAGTCACCGGTATGCAAATCGTGCAGCGAATCTTAGAAAACTTCTAGATCTTAGTCCTGAGGTAGATTTGCTTAGGCTGCAATCAGTACGAAAGTAAAGAATAATACACTCCATCAAATAGCAATCTACAAGTAGTCGGGAGACAGTTCGTCTCCCTTTTTTTGGCTGCGATCGCGCAGCCGGCGCGATATTCCGAAAACATTATAAATATGGACCAATATGGCATCTACGATACATTGATGCCCCGTTGCCTCGGTCAGACTAAGTATATTCGGGTTTTGAAATGCCACGCCGATCTGACATCGCTATGGAGCCCCAGATAATTGTCTGTGGCCTGGGTCGCACGGGCTACTGCATTTTTTCCATTTTGCGGCAGCAGGGACTGGCCGTTACAGGCATTAGCGATCGCCCGCTGCATGAGCCGACAGAGGACATTGTTGTGGGCGATGTTCGCTGCGAAGAAGTGCTTATAGCGGCAGGCATTCGTACCGCGCAGACGCTGCTGCTAGCCGGCGCAGATGATGCCTTAAACCTAGCTGTGATGACCAAGGCGCGTCTGCTTAATCCTCAGATTCGCATCGTTAATCGCCTGTTTAACGCACGCCTGGGGCATCGGTTAGACCGCACGCTCAGCGACCACATTTCTATGAGCGTGTCGGCCTTGGTCGCTCCCATCTTTGCCTTTTCGGCGCTAGGCAATCGCGCGATTGGGCAGCTGCATCTATTTGAGCGCAGCTGGCCTATAGAAGAAGAAATTATTGATCACAGCCATCCCTGGCACGGGCTGTCACTCAAGACGCTCTGGGTCAATCCGTCTCGCATGCTGATTGCCTATGAAGCCGCTGACTATCCGCTCGATCTGATGACCGCAATTATGGAGGAGCGGCCGCTGCAGGCTGGCGATCGGCTGCTGATTTCGAATCGACCGGGCTGGCGAAAACCGAGGCGTTCGCTACAGCAGCGCTGGCGCAGCTTTCTAAGCGGGGTGATTCAGTTCCGGCGGCAGAGTCGGGCGGTGCTGCTGGTCATGCTGGCGCTGCTGCTGACGATTGGGGTGGCTACGCTCACCTATATCAGTGCTAGCAGCGGTGTGACGCTGGTAGATGCCTTATATTTTTCGGTCGGTATGATTACTGGCGCCGGCGGGCAGGAGGCTGTCGCAGAAAATGCATCATCGCTGGTGAAAGTCTTTACAGCCGTGATGATGCTAGTGGGGGCAGGCGTGATTGGCATCTGCTACGCACTGCTGAATGATTTTGTTCTGGGCACTCACCTACAGCAGGTTTGGACAGCCGCCCGGGTACCGCTCAGCGGCCACCACATTGTCTGTGGCCTAGGTGGCGTTGGCATTCGCATTGTCGATCAGTTCAAGGCGGTTGGCGAAGAACTGATTGCGATTGAGCAAAACCCTAACGGGCGGTTTCTCAGCGCCGCGCAATCGCAAAAAACGCCGATGCTGATCGCCGATGCCAGCGTGCCGGCAACGCTGCGCAGCGCCAATATTCAAAAAGCAGCGTCGCTGCTAGCGGTCACTAGCGATGATACGGTTAATCTCGAAGTGGCGATTACCGCCAAAAGCCTAGTACCGCGCCTGCCGGTGCTGGTGCGAATTCACGATCCAACCTTCGCTAAGCAGATTCAGCAGGTATTCGACTTTGATATGGTGATGAGCCCAACCGGGCTAGCGGCGCCGGCGTTTGCAGCAGCAGCGATTGGCGGTCGCGTCTTCGGCAACTGCATGACCTCGACGGGCCTATGGATCGCCATTGCCACCCTGATCACGCCGAATCATCCCTTTTGCGATCGCATTCTCCACGAAGCAGCTGCAGCCGAAAAATTTACGCCGCTCTATGCCGAATGGGAAGACCAGCGCATCCACGGTCAGCGCCTGCTGAACCACCGGCTGGTGAACGGTACCGTGCTGTATCTCATGATGCCAGCCAGTCGTTGGGAGCAAATTTGGACCAGCGGCTCTGAGCGATTGACCAGCGCTACTTCAAATCCAGCAAACCTGATTCTTTGAGCTTGGGGTTAAACCGCAGGTCCATCTCTGCGCCGCGCGCCTTGAGCGCTTCTAGTACCTCTGCCTGCACTCGCCGCGCTACATTTTTTAGCAGCTTAATTTCCTGCACGCCATCAGCTTTTGCGATCGCGGCTCTCTCGTCGTCGGTCATCTGCTGCTTAGCGTCAATCGGCTTTTCCCAAGCGTCTTGGTCAGCGGCATTGCCGGGCGGTACGGTGCCATTTTCAGCAATCCAGGCGTTGCGAATGCCTTCTAAGAGCGTACGACTAGGCCGCTCAACCGCCTGCATCTTGACCCAGTAGCAGGCATTAGGCCGACGCACCAAATGCTGCTTGAGCCCTACTGCAACATCGCGCGAAAAGCCAACATACTGCAGCTGCTGCTGCCGATCGTAGATGGCATAGATACCGACCTTGCCCTCAAACGCCTCAGGAATTTGGCCCGCTTCAGTGAGATAGGGGATCGCTTCGAGGCTGGCAAGGGTCGGCACGGAAGTTTCAACGGTCATAGATTCACTGTTTCACTTGATAACTGCTGGAGAGACCAAATTTCTAGCTAGCGACCTGGCGATATACCGCACAGAGCCGGCTTGGCTTGAAGATTTTGGCCTTGAACATGACCGTTGGCGGCACGTTGATGATGACATAGTCCGGCGATTGATAATACGGCTCAAACTCAGCCGGCATTCCTTTTGGGGTGGCCGTCGTGTAGGGCACCGGCTGAAACAGCTTTTCGGTAAACTCAAGCGCGATCGCGCCGGTCTCACGACAAACCTGCTCTAAAAAAGCGTCGCTTGTCAGCATGGCAAACAGGTCTGACTGAGCCTGAGGCGCAAGCGTAAAGCTAGCATCAACGTTCTCTAAAATTCTGATACGCATTGGCGAAAAGCGTTCTTGAGCGAACACTGGTTCCTTTGAGATCAGCCTATAGTGAATAGAGAGCCTTTGCTAGAAACATTAGATTAAGATTTTTGCCACTCGTCGCTTCATCCGTCATGAAAACTTCCAAGTCTGTGATCAATTCCATTGTCTTCTTTCTGCTGATTGGCTATATCGGCTGGAGCCTATTTCGGTTAGGACTGTTTATTTTTGCCGCTAACGGCCTAATCTAGCGGCCCGATCTGCGTTTCAGCCACATCGACTCGTTGGCCTGTCAGCCTTCAATTTACAGCACTCAATTTATAGAGCTTAGCTTTACAATGCTCTGTGCTGTTGCAAAGCCGTTCTATCGATGTCTGTGCCTATTCCGACTGCTGCTTGGTCCTGGCCAATCAACCAAGCTTGGCAAACCCCTTACGTGGTGCGCTATGCCAGTAATCTAGACGATGGCCCAGCCCACGGCGCACCGCTTGGCGGCTTTGGCGCTGGCTGCGTTGGCCGCTCACCCAGCGGCAGCTTCAACCTATGGCACCTCGACGGCGGCGAGCACATCTTTCAGTCGTTCCCCAGCTGCCAGTTCAGCGTCTTCGAGCAGCTAACCTCCGGCGAGACACGGGCATATGCCATGACAACGGCCGAGCCTCCCCCCAAACAAACACCCTATCCCACCCAGAATTCAAAATCCCAAACCCAAAACTCCACCATAGGCACCTACCGCGCCCTCTACCCCCGCAGCTGGTACGTCTATGAAAACGTCTTTACCGCTGAGCTCACCTGCGAACAGCTAACGCCAATTTGGGCCCATAACTACCAAGAAGCCAGCTATCCGGTGGCCGTGTTTGTCTGGACAGCGCATAATCCGACCGAGCAGCCAGTCACGCTCAGCATTATGCTCTCCTGGCAAAACATGGTGGGCTGGTTCACCAACGCCAATAAATCACCCGAGGTGCAGCAGCGCGACGACGGCAGCCCCTTTTACGACTATCAGCCGCGTCTCGGCCAAAGCGTTGGCAGCTTTAATCAGCTGGTCAAGCATGACCGCTTTCTCGGCTGTGTGATGGACGGCGCTTGGTCCGGCGATCCCGCCGAAGGCGACGGCCAGTTCTGCATTGCAGTCGCCCTGCCTCAGTCTGCTTCTCCCGCTTCTCCCGCTTCTCCCGCTTCTCAGGTCACCTACCACACGCGCTGGGACCCCGCCGCTGATGGCACCGATCTCTGGCAGACCTTCTCTCAAACCGGTACGCTACCAAACGTTGCTGACACAACTTCCGCAGCGATAGACGAACAGATAGGCAGCGCGATCGCGCTGTGCTTCACGTTGCAACCGGGTGAAACGCAGGAGATTCCCTTCGTGCTGAGCTGGGATCTGCCCGTGACCGAATTTGCGGCAGGCAAACGGGCCTACCGGCGGTATACCGACTTTTTTGGGCGCAGCGGTCGCAATGCCTGGGCGATCGCGCAGACGGCTTTGACCGAATATGCCGACTGGCAGCAGCAGATTGAGCAGTGGCAGCAGCAGATTTTAGAGCGTTCAGATCTGCCTGACTGGTTCAAAATGGCGCTGTTTAATGAACTCTACGACCTGGCTAGCGGCGGTACGCTGTGGAGCGCGGCCAGCGATCGCGACCCGGTCGGGCAGTTTGCCGTCCTGGAATGTCTGGACTATCGCTGGTATGAGAGTCTAGATGTGCGACTGTATGGCGGCTTTGCCACGCTGATGCTGTGGCCAGAGCTAGAGAAAGCCGTGATGCGCGCCTTTGCGCGAGCGATCTCAGCTGAAGACAGCCGGCAACGAATTGTTGGCTACTACTACACGATTGGCGAAACTGAGCATCGAGCCGTGCGTAAGGTCAAGGGCGCTACGCCGCACGATCTGGGGGCGCCGAATGAAAATCCTTGGGTGGCGACGAACTACACCAGCTATCAGGATTGCAACCAGTGGAAAGATCTGCCCAGCGACTTTGTGCTGCAGGTGTATCGCGCCTTTTTGCTAACGGGCAGCGAGGACGTCGCCTTTCTAGCCGACTGCTGGCCAGCCGTGGTTGAAACCTTGAACTATCTCAAGCAGTTTGACCACGACGGCGATGGCATTCCAGAAAATAGCGGCGCGCCCGATCAGACCTTTGACGACTGGCGGCTGCAGGGGGTCAGCGCCTACTGCGGCGGGCTATGGCTAGCGGCGCTGCAGGCCGCAATCGCCATCGGCGATGTGCTCGCAGCGCAGGATGAGATGACAGGCAGCTGGGCGGTGCTGAGATCGCAGTATCAGCGCTGGTATGACCAGGGTCGAACTATCTTTCACAAAAAGCTTTGGAACGGGCGCTACTATCGGCTTGATAGCGGCAGCGGCTCTGACGTGGTGATGGCCGATCAGCTCTGCGGCCAGTTTTTTGCGCAGCTGCTGGGGCTGCCGGATATTGTCTCACCGGAGTTTGCCGAGTCGGCGCTCGATGTGGTCTATGAAGCTTGCTTCGTTAAGTTCAATCAGTACGCTACGCAGCAGCCACCCCCCCAGCAAAAGTTTGCCGGCGCGCAGACCGGCCACTTCAGCGCCACGGCGCTAGGCATGAAGATTGGCGCGGCCAACGGCGTGCGGCCTGACGGGTCACCGCAGAACCCGGACGATACGCACCAGCTCGAAGTTTGGACCGGCATCAATTTCGGGCTGGCCGCCTACCTGGCGCAGCTGGGTAGGCGCGAACCGGCGCTCGAAATTGCCGAAGCCGTGGTGCGGCAAATCTACGACTTTGGCCTGCAGTTTCGTACACCCGAGGCGATTACGGCGCTGGGCACCTTTCGCGCCTGCCACTATCTGCGGCCGCTAGCTATCTGGGGGCTCTACGGCACGCTGACGCAGCAGTGGTCGCGCTAGTTTGGCAAAAAAGGAGGTATCGAAGGCTCAAAGCGATAAAACTAGCTGCAGTTCGCTATTAATGGCGGTTCGCAAATCTTCTGGAATCGCGCCAATGCGCTCGGTCAGCGAGACTTTGCTGAGTGTAAACAGCTGCGATAGGTTAGCAATAGCCGGCTGCGCAAAGCCCGTCACTTCTGGGGGAACCTGCACCGTGCCAGGCGCTTCGGCCAGGTGCTCGTTCATACTGATGGCTGCAACCACCACTGTTTGAATTAGGCTTTCATTAAACACATCGTCCTGTACGATTAAAACGGGTAGACGCAGCTGCGCCGCACTGCCGGGCGCAGCCATCGTAGCCCACCAGATTTCGCCGCGATGCATTTACGGATTCGCTTTTAGAAAAGACATCAGCTGCATTGACAGCAGCGCTGGATCATTGTCAGTCTCAGCATAGATTTCGTTTAGCTTCGCCAGCGTTTTCTCACGGTTATACCGCTGTAGGAAGGTCTCTAATGCTTTGGAATAGAGCTCGCTGCGCGAAACGCCCAGCCGATCTGCGGTTGACTCGGCGTCTTTGAACAGCCAGTCGGGGAGCGAGATAGCAGTTTTCATGAGTTTGCCCTAGTGGGGTATAACTCTGGTTATACCATGCTCAAGTGCGATCGCGCTGTATTGATCCGTTGTTGTTTACAGGCAGCTGCGATCGCGGCGATGGCGATAGGATGACTGAGATCGCGCAGCGAAGGCGATATACGATAGGAATACCTATTCCGTCTGGGAAGCCATGTCTCGAATATCCCCTGCAGCTAGGCCCGTCTCCGTACCGCCGCTAGAAAGCGGGGATCGGCTAGACCGCGCTGAATTCGAGCGGCGCTATCACGCAGCGGCGCCGCTCAACCAGGCTGAACTCATTGAGGGAGTCGTTTAAGTGAGTTTCGCTTTCACCAGCGCCTGCACTTTCGCACCGTCTGCTTTGCCCTTCATTTCTTTCATCGCCGGCCCCATCACTTTGCCCATATCTCTGGGGCCGCTAGCGCCGGTTTTGGCAATCAGCTGATCGATTACAGCTTCAATCTCGGCGTCTGAAAGCTGAGCGGGCAGATATTCCTCCAAGATGGCAAGCTCCTGCGCTTCTTTATCGGCTAGATCGTCGCGACCGGCATTTTTGTACTGCTCAATCGAGTCGCGGCGCTGCTTCGCCAGCTGCGTCAGAATCTCTAGCTCTTGCGTTTCGGTCAGCTCATCCTGACCTTTGGCCCGTACCTCGCTTTCTTTCTCAAGAATGACCTTTTTCACACCGCGTACCGTTTCCAGCCGGATTTTATCCCTAGCTTTCATCGCGGTTTTGATTGCTTCGCTGATGCGCTCTTTGAGACTCATGGTTGTGGGGAAGAGTTGGATTTGTGGAGAGGCATGGGGAGGAGGGGAAGATGAGGAAAGTGGGGAAGGGTACTTGCGATCGCTGCGTTGCCCTATCCCCGTGTCTTTTCTCTGTCGTCTTCCGTCCTCGTTCTTCCTTCTTTGCCTAATACTCCGGCACGGAAGCGTCGATCTCGCGGCTCCAGGCTTGAATGCCGCCTTTGACATTAGTGCCTTCGATCCCGGCAGATTTGAGAATGCCGAGCGCTTTGGCCGAGCGGCCGCCCATCTTGCAGTGGGCAATTAGCTTGTGCCCATTGAGCATATCGCGCACTTTCTCAACGCCGGCACCGCTTTCAATTTCTGAGAGCGGAATCAGCACTGAACCTGGGATCTGAGCGATCTCGTATTCATTTGGGTTGCGCACATCTAGCAGCAGGTAGTCGTCATCACCGCCGTCAATCAGCGCTTTGAGATCTTGCACCGTCATTTCTTTGAGGTCAGACTGCTGCTCGGCTTCGGCGGCTTTGGCTTGGGGAATGCCGCAGAATTCTTCGTAGTCAATCAGCTGATCGATGACCGGGCGCTCTGGATTGGGGCGCAGCTTTAGCTCGCGGAAGGTCATGTCGAGTGCGTTATATAGCAAGAGCCGACCGCTCAGCGTTTTACCCTGACCCAGAATGATCTTGACGGCTTCGGTCGCTTGAATCACGCCAATAATGCCAGGCAAAATACCTAGTACGCCGCCCTCCGCGCAAGAGGGAACCAGTCCCGGCGGCGGCGGCTCGGGATAGAGATCGCGATAGTTAGGCCCATCTTCGTAATTAAAGACGGTGGCCTGCCCTTCAAACCGAAAGATAGAGCCGTAAACGTTGGGCTTATTCAGCAGCACGCAGGCGTCGTTGACTAAATAGCGGGTGGGGAAGTTATCAGTGCCGTCAATAATGATGTCGTAGGGCTTAAAGATTTCAAGGGCGTTCTCAGCGCTGAGCCGCGTTTCGTAAAGGTCGACCTGGCAGTGCGGATTAATTTCGAGAATCCGGTTTTTAGCTGATTCAATCTTGGGCTTACCGACCCAGGAGGTACTGTGAATGATTTGGCGCTGCAGGTTGGAATAGTCAACCACGTCAAAGTCGACGATGCCAATGCGGCCGATGCCGGCTGCGGCTAAGTACAAAATCAGCGGCGACCCGAGGCCGCCCGTGCCAACGCAGAGTACGCTAGCGGCTTTGAGCTTTTTTTGGCCTTCAACGCCGACTTCTGGCAAAATCAAGTGCCTAGAGTAGCGCTCGTAGTCTTCTTTGGTTAGTTGAATGTCATCCAAGTTTGGATTCAGCATAGTAGTCGCGTGATTGATCACAAGTAAGAGTTGGCTAGGTGCGATCGCACTTCTAAAGGGTGTACTTTTAAGGTCGTATTGGGTGGTTTCAGGAGACAGCAGCCGACATTCGATCGGTGGCCGCTGAAGCAGGGACAAGCTTCATCGGCTCTGGCTGAAACTGATGAGCCGCGTCGAGCTGCCAGTTTTGAACATCCGCTGCGCGGCCGCCGTTCACGGAAATAATCATGTAGGCATAGTCAGACCAGGCCAGCGCGCGATCGCATTCGGAGGGCACTGCCGCCTGATCGGGATGGGAATGATAGACACCAATAATCGCGAGGTTGCGATCGCGGGCCTCTCGCTGCACGCGCAGCAGATCTTGCGGGTCAATCCAGTAGCGGCTAGTTCGCGTGCGCTCTGGCTGAGGGGTAAGGCCTTGCGATCGCTCAGCTAGCTCAGCTGCAGTCTCAGCAGACCAGGCATTCTCTAGCGGCTTAACCTCAACCAGCGTTTTTTCTCCGGTTGCCGCCTGGAAATGGCCCAGCATTAGCCCGCAGCCTTCATTCGGATAGGCGCGCTCAACGTGGGTTTGCATTACTGCGATTTGAGATTGCGTCAGGAATAAGACCACAAGACCGCTATTGCTGATTCAGATTTTCTATTGTAGAGCACTTTGAATTTTGGATTTCAGATTTTGGATTTTAGTGGGACAGGCATTGCTGCTTGAGGGGTTCAACGACCTGGTCGAGGGCAACTGAGCGAGAGGCTTTGAAGAGCAGGCAGTCGCCTGGCTGAATGAAGGTGTGCAGAGCAGCGGTGAGACTGGCGTGGTTTTCGAATAGCTGGCTGGGTATAGGATCTGCCCCCTGACGCAGGGCTTGGGCTTCAGCTGGGTCAGCTAGGATGAACAGCTGATCGAGGCCGAGCTGCTGGACGGTTTGACCAACTCGGTGGTGCAGCTCAATCGATTTGTGGCCTAATTCTTTCATCGTGCCGAGAACGGCAATGTGGCGCTGACCGGGCTGAGCCGCGAGCAGGCGCAGCGCAGCAACCATCGATTCGTAGCCAGCGTTGTAGGTTTCATCGAGCAGCAAAATGTTATTGGGTAAGCTAATACGCTTGGCCCGACCAGCTGGTAACTCTATGCTCAAGCCGGCTTTGAGAAACTGCCAGTCTAGATTGAGGGCCTGCAGCACTGCGATCGCGGCGAGCAGATTGAGCGCATTGTGCTCACCCGGCAGCGGCAGCGGCAGCGATATCTGCTCAACCTCTAGGGTTTCGCTATCGACGAGTCGCCCTTGAACATCGCCGCCGGTGAGCCCGTAGGTAATTTGACGGCCTGACCAGACGCGCTGCGCGGTTGCCATTAGGCGAGGGCTGTCATAGTTGAGCACGGCCGTTCCGCCAGCGGGCAGCTCGGCTAGCAGCTCACATTTTGCATCGGCGATCGCTTGTTCTGAGCCTAGTCGTCCAATATGGGCGGTGCCGACGTTAGTGATCACAGCGACGTCGGGCTGAGCAATTTGAGTCAGCAGGGCAATCTCGCCGGGGCCGCGCATGCCCATCTCAATCACGGCAAACTGATGTTCGGGCGCTAGCTCAAGCAGCGTCTTAGGGACGCCAATCTCGTTATTGTAGTTGGCCTGAGTTTTGAGCACATGACCGTGATGAGCCAGCGCTGCTGCAATCAGCTCTTTGGTCGTGGTCTTACCCACCGAGCCAGTGATGGCCACCACCGGCAGCCCCCTCTGCTGTCGCCACCAGCGGCCAAGCGCCTGATAAGCTGCTAGCGTGTCTGTCACCTCAAGCCGAGAAATATCAGCTGCAAGGGCACCTTGGCGCACCACTGCGGCAATCGCTCCTCGCGCTACGGCCTGCTCGGCAAACACATGGCCGTTAAAGCGCTCACCCTCTAGCGCAACAAACAGCTGGCCGGGCTGCAGGGTACGACTGTCAGTATTAATGCCGATGACGCTGATCTGCTCTGGCGGCTTAAGCGATTCGTTCAGACTCACCCTGGCCGGCGCGATCGCGTGAATAACCTGAGCTAAAGAGACTTGGCAGACCATATGGCAGTTCGACACTGACTGAGACGGCCCTCTTATTTAATCAGCCACCGAGGGCCATCTCCAAGCAATCTGCGATATGAGCCCTCTAAATGAGTGAACTAAATCACTGCTGAAATATCTGAACAATGCTAATTTTACCTATGAAACAATGAAAGTTGATTCTTTATGGCTATCATCAATTTTGATTAACCCAAAAATCATCAATTTCAGTATAAATACGCCATTATAAAATTCGGATTTAGCTGCAGAGCGCTGTTAATTAAAATAGAGACAAAATGTTATAAACCTTAGCCCATATCGGCAGGAGGCATTGCAGAAAGCTACAGACTAAAGACCTTTAAACAGCGATAAAGTCTACATTGTCGCTTTATCTAATCTTCAACGAATGTCCTGTAAATTCTCCGTAATACCGGATTCTCTTACGATACGCTTGGATTACAAAGGTTGGTATTAAAACTCAAAAATTCACAAACAGCCAATTTACAAACAGCCCTTGGATTCAGCGCTAGAACTTACGAAACAAGTCGGTTTGATTTTGAAACAGCTGCTCAAAGCTGTCTTTTACAGATGAAAACACCCTGTATTGGTGCAAAGCGGGGATAGTCGTGGTTACTCAGCTAGACTACAGCAGTCGATTAATTAGTCCGCAGGAGCAGACAATCTACGATCATCTGCTAGCCTGCGTCGAGCGCGAAACGCCAGACGTTCTGATTGAGCGTTTCCGGACTCTGTTTATTGAAGGATCGGGCTACTCTGACCATGAAGTGACGGCGGTGCTCGATCAGATCGTGGCAGACAAGCAGGTCGATACCTATTTTCGCCACATTCTTAACCGCTGCTGCCACATTCTCATTAACCGCTGGCAGAATAATCGCCACTGCCACGCTGCGATCGCAGAGCTAGTCGGGCTATTTGAGCAGGTTGAGCCAGAGCCAACCCATACAGTCCGGCAGCGCTCCCGTTCCCGCTCAGCTCGTCGGCTACGCGAGGTCGTAGCGCAGTTCTCAGACACTGAGCAATATGTCATGCTGCAGCGGTTAGTGCGCGTAATTGAGTCTTCTGGGCGGTTTGCGACCGACTCAGCGCTCACCACGCCACCGCTGGGTAATCTGATTGGTCGCTATCCCTATCTCTATCAGCACTGCCTGCTCAATAAAGAAAGCCCTAAAGAGCATCAGCGCCACGTGCGCCGAATTCAGTCGGTTGCGCAGCACCGCTTTGAAGTCGACCTGTCACACTATGTCACCTATCGCATGCGGCGCGCTCAGCTCAGACGGCGCGGCTGCCTCGAAAGTCGAGCGCACCATCTCAGACCTGCTTCCAACCCAACGCTGCTGAGCGATCGCGAGCTGGTTAAATCGCTGCGTCAGTTTTCTGGCAAGGTCGATGCTCAGCATACCTATCAGGATTTGGCTCAGCGGTTTGTCGCTCAAAGCTGTCAATCGACTTCGTTTAAAACCTTCAAAGACGATCTCTACGAATATGTGACCGCCAGCATCGATAGCGAGTATGGCAAGCGCAACTTTAACCACGCGCTGCACCACCAGCTGGTGAATATCTATCCTGACAGCAATCAGCAAAAGCTCAACGACTTTCTGCTGGTGCGTACCTGCAGCCAGCTCTTCAACTTTTTGGTTGTAGACGCCACTGCCAGCCGGCAGCACTTTATCTTCATAGACCTGATTAACAACGTCGGCCCGCTCACAACCACCGGCATCTTGCTGAAAATCCTGCTGCTGTGCCGCAAGGTGAGGCCCTATCTAGAGCGGCGGTTTTCGGTTCTCTTTGGCCACTATGAGGCATCGTCGCAAGAGGCAGTTCAGATCGGAAGAGCGGCGCGCAGGGAAAGAGTTTAGCTCCCGGGTGTGCCCGGATCAATCAAAAAAATAGCATGGGACATCGTGTAGTACGTAGCAGATAGGACAAAGATGTGTT
>JAAHIA010000620.1 GCA_010671975.1 Leptolyngbya sp. SIO4C1
TTTTCATGATTTTCATTCCAATGTCTCTGAGTCTAAGCAGAGTATTGGAACTCGCTCACAGGATGCTGAACGGGTTACCCTGACAAGCGGGCGAAAAAATATGCCGCCAGCCAAGAATGCGATCGCAACGGCAACCGCTAGTTCTTTTAGTTTTGGGGTACTGTTGCGGGAAATTTTCGGTAGTTGGGCCTTAAGCTTTCGCTCAAGGGTACGAGAAGAGAGGGTGATCTCGTTTGTGATTTGCTCAAAGTCTTTGAGCTGCTCATTAATCTGGTCAGATAATTGAGTCAGAATTGCTTCTCGTGTCACAAGCTGTTTAGGGATTTCGGCAGTCAGGACTTCGATGGTTCTCACCGCCACCATAATGAGGAATGTTGGGTCGTCTGCCTTGATGTCAGAGTGGGCAAGCACTTTCCACACTCGCGCTTTTTCTGCTTCGCTTCTTCCCTCTAGTAGACTTTCCAGTAGTCTCTGCTCCGGATTCTCCAGGCGTTGAGTCGTTGGTGTCGAGAGTTCCCTCTCTAGTGTGGGCTGTAGGTTCATTGGTTAGTACCTCTAAGGGGGTAAGCTGGGTAAAGAAGTGGTCAAGCGCCCGTTTAACGCGGCTACGGGCAGCAATGGTTAAGCCTTTGTTCTGAATGGCTTCAGTGAAAGAGAGTGCATGAGCTTTAATGAAATCAAGGTCAGAAGGCATAAAGCGTGGAAGCTCTATGACCGGCACCCGATGACCGTCGATAGCTTTTTTCAGGTCTTTACTACGCAGAGGGCCTGAATAGTCATAGGTGAGCCGGTCGGTAAAGAATGCGTTACGAACGAGCACATGGGGGATGGTTGGAAACTCTTTTAGGGATTGAAGAAATAGGGCTACCGAATCGTACTCACCACTTGTGACAAACCAGAAGCAGAACTGAATACCTTCTTCGATGGCCAGGTCAGCACTTCCCTGTGAAATCCATTGCACAATTGCTCGGTGGGCCTGGGCAGGGCAGTTGACTATAGCGTCACTGTGTTGGGTAAGCACTGCATCGAGCATGGAATCTGCTTTGTCGATGTGGTCGGTGTTTTCGGTAAAGTGCGGGTAGATAATCGTGTGGCCGTCTTTGCCGTCGGTAGCACGTCCTACGTCACCGTTTGAACGGTCGGCTTCACAGATAACTAGGGGACGGTTTTGAGTGGTGTAGAAGGCGATGAAGGCGAGGGCTACTTGGCTCTTACCTACGCCACCTTTCTCGCCTGTGATGAGGTGGATACGCATGATGATTAGGGTTCCTTAACGGGGCTTGGGTAGTGGGAGGACATTTGGGTATTGCGTAATTGCAGTGCGATTAAGCTGCTGAACGTACTTTTTCAGGGTGCTGGTTTCGATGGTGATGCCCTGGCCGCAAAGTACTTTTCTAATTTCCCGATAGTTATAGCCTTTGGAGCGGGCTTCGTTGATATAGGTTATGTGTTCTGCAATCTGGGTTTTCAGGGTGGTTTTGAGTTTTGATGGAAGCTCTTGTAGGGCTTCTCTACATGTAGAAGACATAGGCCATTTCTTAAACGATGGTTTAAGGATGGCAGGGAAGGTAGGGGTTTGTCTTTGTCATAGATAAGGGTGATGGTGTCCAGTGCCTCTTGCCCCAAAAAAAATGTTTCACCAAGTCATTGAGGGCTGAATAGTGGCAAAGGGTATCGATGCTGCCAGATAGCAATCAAATAGAGCAAAGAGGGGGTATGGGCGAAGCTATTACAGATGAGTTAGAACATATCGAATTTCGGCTACACCCCAATGGCAGAGGGCGAGTCTGTCCTGAGTCTAATGTTACCGACGAGGTGTTTCTTGGGCCAGAGGTTAGTGTGGTGCGCTCAGACCTTTATGGTGAAACGTCCATTACTGGACATGTCTACATTGAAGATAGCGAAATTAGTAGAAGTAAGGTTAATGCTGAGCCCTCAACTGCAAGCACTATAAGGAATTGCCAATTTATTGCAGGTACTCTTTGTGGCCCCATAGCGATAAAAGGGTGCTTTCTGATGTTGACTGAACTAGATGCTTGTGAGTCTGATATGCGTATTGAGTATTTTTTCTTGAACAGGTCATATCTTACTGGAAAAATGAGCCTGATCGGAAAACGTGAACTCGGGCATTCTGGGTTTGATGCACTTGAGCTACAAAGAACACAGAATCTTCCTGGTAGTTCAGTTTTTGCTGAGCGTTATCCCTATAGTTACTGCCCAAAAATAATTCGCTCGCATCTTGAAGGCGAAATGACTGAATGTATCTCTGCTGTGTGAGGCAGAACCAGCGTCATT
>JAAHIA010000621.1 GCA_010671975.1 Leptolyngbya sp. SIO4C1
TGGCATTGCCATGATTGCAATTGTGGCAATGCCCGCGATCGCGCTGGTAAAGAAAGCCGCCTGATCGAGCTGACCGGCCTTTTGCTGGGCTCTGAGATTATGCCAGACATGCCCGCCTAAGAAAAGGATGCCAAGACCACACTGTGCGATCGCGCCTGGCAATCGATTGGCACCGAATAGCTCAACTGGATAGACCGTTGTATTGAAAACAAAATAGGCTGAAATAATAGCCATCAGCCCCACGCCGGCGAGACTGTAAGACAAAATTGCCTCACCTTCATAGATAAATTGCCGCTGGGTCCACTCGGCTGGTGGATTCAAAATATGCCAGATACCGCCTGCGATGCAAAGGACACCAACCCAAATATGCCCGCCAATGATATCTTCCAAGTTGTCTACGGCGGCCATCCCCATCGGATCCCAGCCGTGAGGCGTATAGCCAATGAGATAGCCAAAGATCCGAAAAGAGCTAAGCGTCGGTGCTTCAATGATGCGAGGCGCGCCGATGGCCGTGTCATAGATCCCGCCAAACACGCAGGCTTTCAGCACCAGTAAAAAGGCTCCTAGCCCCAGAATAATTAAGTGATGCCCCAGGATGAACCCCAAGCTGGCTGGATCCTGCCAGTGGTAGTGAAATCTTGCAGTTCGTCGGCTGCCTTGGTTCAACACTTTTGGCCCATGGACAATGTGAAACAAGCCGCCCGCTGCCAAAACTGCTGAAGCGACTAAGTGCAGAATGGCGATATTGAAGTAGGGAGCTGTTGAGATTAGTTCACCCTCTGCGCTGAGCCCCCAGCCCAGATTAGCCAGCCGTGGCAGCAAGATCAGTCCCTGCTCATAAAAAGGAACCTCTGGCTGAAACCAAGTCAGCTCTAGCAGCGTAAAGGAGCCGGCCCAAAACATAATCAGCCCCGCATGAGCAATGTGAGCACCTAGCAGCCATCCGGAGAGATCGGTTAAACGGGCATTACCCTGTAGCCAGCTGTAGTGCTGATCGCTTGAAGGTTTGATATCAAGAGTTGATTGAGATTGCATATTTTCGCATTGCCTCACTCAGTTGCTTAACTGTCTGTAGATATTTGATCTATTAATCAGCGCTTTAGTAGCGCCTTTACCTGATAGTAAGGAGGATTTTTCCAGCCAGCGCGACGACAGCTTGGAATAGCAGTCTGCTTGCGAGTCGGCTCATAGTCTGGACAGCCAATCGCTTCCTCAGTCAGGGCTCCGATTGGATTGACCGTGCATTTAAGCTGGTAGTTGCCAGTGAAGTAAATGCACTGACTGCAGGGAATCTCGTGTAGATGCTTAAGATAGTTGACGCCCTGTTTACAAGTTTCAAAGGTCCGCCAGATTCCTAAAATCACTAGACAGATGATGCCTAATGAGAGACCTAAAGTGGCGGCAACATGAAAGATTGAAAGAAGCAAAATCATCGAAAATTGCCGTGATAGAAAGCAGAAAAGCCGACAGTAGAACCCAGCTTAAAGCACGACTATCAAACTGGTTCTACCACCGGCGTGAAACTGTCTAGAGGAGAGTTTTTAAGGTAGTGCCTATGCCACGTTTAGCAGCAGGTCGGCATTGCTCACGAGTAGGTAGGCAAAAATAACGCCACCTGTGCCGCCCACTAGAAAACTACCAGCAAACTGACTCCAGCCTTCGGCTGACTTCAAATTATCAGGCAGTTCGCCTGCGGCTGGCTTGCTAGGCTGAAAGGCTGACTTGCCATACAAGGAGAGCCCTAGCGACAAAATTAAAATTAACCCACAGGCAGACAGTAGTCCGGCAAGGTTGGCAGACTCTGTATTGCGCAACGGTCCAAGCAGTGCGAAAGGGCCAAATAGAAAATAGCCATGGGCCATACCAATCTCCAGCCCTCTAGAAAACGGTGCTAGATTGTTGCGGTAGATTGGCAAGTTGCTGAGCCACCAGAGGCTCAAATCAGAACTGTTTAATGGGGTATTGAGATTGCCAATCTCAGGGTTATAGCTCAGGACAAAATCGCCTCGACCAAAATTGTAACCCTGTGCCTGCGCTCGGGCTCGAACCGCGTGCCACACATGCCCGGCTAGTAAAACAGCACCAAACGCATAGTGAAACGCTGCCAGCCAAGTGCGAGCAGAAATCGGATCGCGCGTGCCAGAAAATCCTAGCGGACCATAAAAAACTTCTGGATAGGCTGTGTCATTTACCGTGACAAAGTAGCCAGCTAGAATGCCCATGTAAGCAAGCGCCCCTAAGCTATAGGAGAGATAGGCTTCACCGCTGTAAACCAGCACTCGTTTGGCCCAGCC
>JAAHIA010000622.1 GCA_010671975.1 Leptolyngbya sp. SIO4C1
TGAATCGGCTGTGAATGACGAACGCTGGATTTACAAACGCTGGATTTGATAGCGATTGGATAGGCTTGGCTGAAAAGGATCCGTATGCCGTATTAGGGATTTCGGTCACTGCCGAAGAGCGCCGTATCCTCAAACGCTATCGTCAAATCGCTAAGGTTCTGCACCCAGACGCCCTCAGGGAGCAGGACACTGCGATACAAACTTTTGCGAGCCAGGTGCTCTCCCGCATTGTCAATCCGGCCTACCAGCGGCTCAAGCAGGAAAAGACGCGCTCTGAAGCATTGGCAACGATGCGATTTCGCGTGCGTCGCTTAGCCCGGGCCGATCAGCTACAGCCTACGTTTGAAAGCGCCCAGCAGCTACTGCGCATTCCAGAGCCTGAAGTAGACGTCTTCTATGAAAATACGCTCAGCCGCATTGCCGAGGTGCAATTTACCTCTGCAGCAGCGTTCCATGAGTCCTTAGAGCAGCTTAGCCAGCTCAATACGGTCTTCCTACGCCGCAAGATGGGAGACATTGTCATTCGCGAAAAAAGAACGGGCCTGATTGCCACCTCAGCTAAGCAATCGGATGCGGTCGTAGAAGACAGTACGGAAGCTGAAACCCCGACGATTAACTATGCCGAAAAGTACGGTATCCGCGCTCGCACCTACCTCACTCAGCAAAACTATGAGATGGCCGTGCAGGAGCTCAGAGAAGCGCTCAAGCTCGAGCCTAATAATACTGAATTTCACTCGATGATTGGACAGGCCTACTTTGTTCAGAAAAAGTACGGCATGGCCCGCGCTCACCTCAAACGCGCCGCTGAATTGAATCCTAACCATCCAATTGTGCAAAAGTATCTACGCATGGTCAGCCAGGCTCAGGTTGGCACCAAGCGCAGCACCAACGGTCAGCGTTCGATTCGAGAACCACGCTTTAGCTGGCTGAGACGCCTTTTCGGCGGCTAGCGAAGTAGGGATATCTCACCTTTGCGAATCGTATAGGAAACTTCTAGGCTAAAGATATCCGTGTCTGCTAGGTAGCCCTGGCTTCGCAGCCGGAGTTAGTTGATACAGCATTCCGGGGAGCGATCAGAACCTATGGGATTTTTTGACTCAGATATTGTTCAGCAAGAAGCGATGCAGCTGTTTCAGGACTATCAGGCCCTGATGCAGCTAGGCAGCGACTATGGCAAATTTGACCGTGAGGGCAAGAAGCTGTTTATTGAGCAGATGGAAAGCATCATGGACCGCTATCGCATCTTTATGAAGCGATTTGAGCTTTCTGAAGACTTTATGGCCCAGATGAGCATGGAGCAGCTCAAAACTCATCTCGGCCAGTTTGGCATGACGCCACAAAAGATGTTTGAGCAGATGAATCAGACACTGGAGCGCATGAAGTCTCAGATTGATACTTAGCGATATTTAGTGGCTGATGCGCAATAGCCGGTACGTTGCCATCGCTGCTGCGATCGCTAGGGACGAATAAATTCAGAAGGTCGCCGGAAATTTTCTACTGGCGTATCCCGTAGCGCTTGAGTCATAAAGTCGCGCCAGACGGGAGCTGCATAGCCGCCACCGGTTGCCCCGCGACCCATCGGCGTATAGTCGTCATTACCAATCCAGACAGCTGTGGTTAGCTGAGGCACGTAGCCCACAAACCAAACGTCTCGCTGAGAATCTGTGGTGCCGGTTTTACCCGCTGCCGGTCGGCCAATTTGCGCGTTGGTGGCTGTGCCTCGCTCAATCACGCCCCGCAGAACGCTGGTGAGTGAAGCTGTGGCCCAAGGATCTAAGACCAGCTGGGGTTTAGGCGTATTGTCTAATAGCAGGTTGCCGCTGCTGTCTGTCACCTGCACGATCAGCGTTGGGTCTGAGTGCCAGCCGTTGCTAGCAAAGGTCGAATAGGCCCCGGCCATCTCCATAGGGGTGAGATCAACTGCGCCCAGCGGCAGCGAAATGACGGGATCAATGGGACTTTCGATTCCGAGCGTGCGACAAATTTCAATGATGCGGCTGATGCCAACCGACTGTCCTAGCTTGACGGCTGGCACGTTGCGAGACATTTCTAAAGCGCGACGAATCGGAATACTGCCCATGAACGTACCGTCGTAGTTCTTAGGTGAATAGTATTCGTACCCGTCTGGATAGGTCACTGGCGTATCGCCAATCACGCTATCTGGCGTATAGCGTCCAGAGGCAAAAGCAGCATAGTACACAAACGGCTTAAAGGCTGACCCTGGCTGTCGGCGCGACTGTACGGCGCGATTAAACTGGCTCCGCTCATGGTCAACGCCGCCCACAATTGCTTT
>JAAHIA010000623.1 GCA_010671975.1 Leptolyngbya sp. SIO4C1
TTCTACAACCGTGAAGATCAGTGGCGCGCCCCGAACGAGATCTACGCCAATGAGGAGCAGGTGGTTGAGCCCTACTACCTGATTATGCGGCTGCCCCAGGCCGAGGAAGAAGAGTTTGTGCTGCTGCGGCCGTTTACGCCAGCGCAGCGCAATAACATGGTGGCCTGGCTGGCAGCGCGCTCCGATGATGAGCAGTATGGCCGCATTTTGCTCTATCGCTTCCCGAAGCAGGAGCTGGTGTTTGGGCCAGAGCAGATCGAGGCGCGAATCAATCAAGATCCGGAGATTTCGCAGCGCATTTCTCTCTGGGATACGCAGGGCTCGCGCGCCAATCAGGGCAATCTGCTGGTCATTCCCATCGAGCAGTCACTGCTCTACGTTGAGCCGCTGTATCTCGAAGCCGAGCAAAATCGGCTGCCCATTTTAGCCCGCGTGATTGTTGCTTATCGCAACCGCATTGCGATGGCTGAAACGTTAGAGCAGGCGCTTGAGGCCGTCTTCTTGAACCGTCAGACCAGCAGCCCGGCCATCCTGCGCGACTTAGAAAGCTCCGATGCCGGTGAAGGCATACTGACCCCCGATCCAGACGTGGCTGTACCGCCAACGACCGACCCGCTAGAGTCAAGCGAGCTAGAATAAGGCCGCTCGACTATCGAGAGCCAGCAGCCTGGCTGTCCCTGTGGCTTCTTGATAAAAGCGGGCCGGTTATAGAGCCTGTGTAAAAAAGTATCGAGCTGCGCACTATTTTCCCCGAAAATACTCTACTTAGTTAGAAAGAATCTATCCATTAAAAATGGCCTCTCTTTGGTCTAAACGAGAGGATTTTACAGGCTGCTATGGGAACTTCTGATGAAAAAAGAGAACGACTATCGGTTCTTGGCTGCGTCACTACTGATATCTTTTGGGCTACTAGGCTCCGTATTTTTAGGGATCTGGTACTTTGTCAACCGCACTGGCCCAGTCGCCCGCTCAGCTAAAGTTGCCTCGGTTCAAACGGCTCAGCCCGCACCTGACTCATCTCAGCTAGACCGTCAAATTAGTATCGGGGGTCAGACGCTGCTACCAGATGAACCCTCTGACAGCAAGCAGGCCGGGATCGATGCGATCGCGCAGCAAGACTATGCTGAGGCGGTGCGTCAGCTGGAAGCAGCAAGAGCTGAAAATCGTAACGATCCAGAGACGCTGATCTACTTAAACAATGCTCGCATTGGCAACAATCAGGCCCATACCATCGCCGTTTTTGCGCCGATAGGAGAGTCGCTGGCGCCAGCGCTAGAGATTTTACGCGGCGCTGCTCAGGCGCAGGATGTGTTCAACCGCGCAGAAAGCCGCGCAGCAGACAGCGTTTTACCGATTCGCCTGATGCTTGTGGATGACAAAAACGATTCGGACCTGGCCCAGCAGCTGGCGCAGTACCTGGTGAAGCGGCAGGACGTGCTCGGGGTGATTGGCCACTTTAGCAGCAGCGTGACGCTGGCCGCTGCCCCAATCTACGACAGCGGCAACTTGGTGATGCTCTCGCCAACCAGCACCTCGACGCGGCTGTCAGGGGCAAGCCCCTATGCGTTTCGGACCGTACCCAGCGATAGCTTTGCGGCCTCAGCGCTGGCTGACTATTTACTAGAGGATCTGCAGCGGCAGCGTGCCGTGGTGTTTTACAACGCTGAAAGCGACTACAGCCGCTCGCTTAAAGATGAGTTTACGACCGATGTCTTTAGCAGCGGTGGCGAAGTGGTAGAAGAGTTTAATTTAGCCGGCAATCAGTTTGATGCGGCCGCACAGCTCGATCAGGCGCTCGCTACAGGCGCAGAGGCAATTATGCTTGCCGCCAACACGGCTACGCTCGATCAGGGGCTGGCAGTGCTGGCGGCCAACGCCGGACGGCTGCCGGTGCTAGGAGGGGATAGCCTCTACAATCCTCGCATTTTGCAAGAGGGCGCAGAGGATGCCCTGTCGCTGGTTGTAGCCGCGCCCTGGCACGCGCTGGCCGACCCTGAGGCGATGTTTGTGCAGTCGGCGCGCGAAATGTGGGGCGGCGACGTCAGCTGGCGCACCGCCATGACCTACGATGCGCTATTTGCGCTAGCTACCGGGCTGAGCCAGGCCCCTAGCCGTCAGGGACTGCGACAGGCGCTTGAAGCGTCTCAGTTTGAGGCGGCCGGTGCCACCGGTCCGGTCCGATTTCTGCCCTCTGGCGATCGCAACCGCCCCTCACAGCTGGTTGAGGTGCGCCCGGGCAATCGCTCCGGCATCGCGTTGACCGACGCCCAGTAGCGGCCTCTCTCGAAACGA
>JAAHIA010000624.1 GCA_010671975.1 Leptolyngbya sp. SIO4C1
TTCCGATACCAGGGGCTTTGGTGTTGACTACTGTCCAGAGCCAGTACTTCTTTTTTTTGATCCAACGAAGGTCTGCAGGCTGACCCACTGCCAGATGGCCGACTTCTTGATAAAAGGTGATGCTGGTTTGAGCTTCCAATGAACGATAGCAGGCAATGGAGCGCTGGGCCAGCTGCGCCCAGTGCAAGTGGGGATCAAGGATGCGGGTAATACGGCCTTCATCATAGTGGCTCGCAAAGACGCCCTGATGCTGCTGACGGTCTTGGGGTTCATCAGGGCCAACCAGGGCAGTTAAATATCCTGCTTTAGACAGGTGCCTAGCGGCAGCAGCTCCTATCAATCCTCGTCCCAACACAATATAGTCGTAAGTCATACAGCCTTCCTGCTTTGCCTGAGTTTAAGTTAAAGCAGTGGGTGCTGAACGGCTTTCAAAGCTGCACTCAGTGGGGCGATCTCAAATCCTGAGGGAATAATTTAGGACACGATTGTTCAGGTTCCCTGGGTGCCCAGACTCCCCTTTGGTATACGCTTTCCGGGTTTTGTCGGGGCGGTTATTTCGTCAAGAGTGAATTGTTTGTGTAATTTGTTGTGTAATAAAATAGCCTGAGCTTGGGTTAAGCCGCAGGCGGTAAAGTCTAGTCTAGGCCGAACTTAGGCTTTTTATGCTGGTAGCAGTAGGCAATCAAACCGTAGATAATATCGTACTCACTCACGACTAGATACAGCTCTTGAGATAGCACTCAATGGCACTAAGCAAGAGGGCATTCACTAGCTAGATGAAACGGGAATAGCTGAATAGTTTTGGAAAAGCATCACTCCAGTATTGACAGATGTGGTGAAGGTGGTAGTCTTTGAACGTCCGATAGCGGCTCTGATAGAAGCCTATCAAGATCATCATGAATTTTGCTCAGGCAACAGCTAATGCTGGCGCTGAGAGATTTGAGGTCGTGGCTAAGCCGCTGACGCTGACATTCGAGCTCGAACCGCTGACAGAAATCATCGACCCGAAGGGTTCTTCTAAACTGAACATGACTGGAGGACAAGGCTGATGGTTTGGCAATCTCAGCATACCTATCATCATTTTCTTGAGACTCCCTTGTCCCGATCTTAGGACATCTATTTCTTTCGAGAGACCACCAAGCCTTGACATCGATGATTATTCTGGAATAATCGATTTTGGAATAAGTCCGATTATTCCAGAATGATCAGATTTTGAGTCTAGCCTTTCTGAAATGGTAAAAAGTAAGCGCTGATGCGCTAGACAGATAAAGCACCAGATTCTTCAATATTCGATACAGCTGTCTGAATATTTAAATTACTTTTTCTGAAAGTCCTAGCCCAAGTTTCATTTACTTTTTCTACAAGCAATCTATTATGACAGTCATTGCATTCACTAATCAGAAGGGAGGTTGCTCAAAATCTACAACCTCTGTTCATTTTGCTTATTGGTTAAGTCAAAAAGGTCATACTGTTTGTCTCGTTGATTCTGATGCCCAACGTTCTAGCTCCATCTGGATTGAGTGCTTAGACAATTCTGGGATAGATATATCAGTTTTACAATCTGCTGATGAAGTACTTGATCGGCTGCCTGAAATTTCGGATAAGCACGATTACACTGTTGTGGATGGTCCAGCTGGTTTATCTGAGGTAACTCGTGCAATTCTTTTTAGGGCAGATGTATCGGTAATACCGTGCCAACCAACAGGTGTGGATCTAAGGAGCGCTGCAGATGCGGTAAAGCTGGTAAGGCAAGCACAGTCAGTGCGTAATGGACCACCTGCTGCTGCCCTTTTTCTTGCTCGCGCCGTGAAAGGTACGAAGCTGAAAGATGAAGCTATTGCGCTTCTTGGAAAATCCAATATTCCCATCCTCAAAACTGTAATTCATCAAAAGCAATGCGTAGCAGACACTTTTGGACAGCGCGGTACCGTATGGGATTTATCCGGTCGAGCTGCATCGGAGTCAGCTATGGAGTTTGAGCAACTTTTTCAGGAACTAATGGAGGTTAAATAGGGTTATGTCTCGTAATAATCGGCAAACTTTAGATTCAGCTCTAGCGGAGGAGTTTGTTTTTGGTACTGCTGAAAGATCTGAATCTATAAATCTTTCAGATGAAATATCCCAGCTTAAAGCCGAGCTAGGTCGTCTGCGCTCCCAACCACCTGGCTCTTCAACACTCTTACCTATTGATAAGATTGTGCCGCTTCGGTTACCTGCAGGTATGAAGCAGCCAAGAAAGTATTTCGACCCCGCTGCAATGGAGCGATTAAAGATTTCCATTGATAGACATG
>JAAHIA010000625.1 GCA_010671975.1 Leptolyngbya sp. SIO4C1
TAGCAGCTCAAGGCCAATGCCGTGACGCAGGCGATTCCGGTCATCTTTATCAGCGCGCTCGGCGATGTGCTAGACAAGGTGAAAGCCTTTAGCGTCGGCGGCGTTGACTTTATTACCAAGCCCTTTCAGGTAGAAGAGGTGCTGGCACGCATCGATAGCCATCTGACGATTCGCCAGCTGCAGCAGCAGCTGCAGCAGCAAAACCAGCAGCTGCAGCAGGAGATTGACGATCGCCGTCGGGCCGAAGAGACGTTTGAAAAAGCGTTTTTAGCTAGCCCCAGCCCCATTGCCATTACTGATTTGACAACTCATCAGTTTATTGAGGTAAACCCCAGCTTTTTGAAGATGAGCGGCTACAGTCGCTCGGAGATCGTCGCGCAGTCGGCGGCTCAGCTGCGCTGCTGGCTAAATCAGGAGCAGTACGAAGCGGCCATGCTGACGCAGGCAGCCCGATACAATCAGGAGCTAGAATTTCGCACCAAGGCGAACACCCTGCGCACGGTGCTGCTGTCGGTTGAGCATATTCGTCTCAACGGGCAGGCCTGCGCGCTCAATATCTTCAACGACATCACTGAGCGCAAGCGGCTAGAAAATGAGTTTATCTCGATGGTGAGCCACGAGCTGCGCACGCCGATGCATTCGCTAGTCGGGGCGCTAGATCTGCTCAGCAGCGATCGGCTAGGGCAGCTCTCTGAGCAGGGGCACAAGATTTTAGACATTGCCACCGCTAACGCCGAGCGGCTGATCCGACTGGTGAACGATATTCTCGATCTAGAGCGGATGAAGTCTGGCGCAATCACGATGCAGCAGCAGCGCTGCCCGCTGAGCCCGCTGCTGCTGCAGGCAGCTGAGGCGATGCAGGCCATGGCAGATGCAGCACAGGTAGCGCTGTCGGTTTCGCCCTGCTCACTGCTGCTCGATACCGATCCAGACCGGCTGCTGCAGATGCTGACCAATCTGCTGAGCAACGCCATCAAGTTTTCACACCCGGGAGGAGCCGTGCGGCTAACGGCTGAGCGGGTTGAGGTCGCCGGACGGCTAAGCCCGCCCTACCTGCTGATTCAGGTGGCAGATCAAGGGCGCGGTATTCCTGCTGATAAGCTCAACAGCATTTTCGAGCGGTTTCAGCAGGTCGATGCTTCCGACTCGCGCGAAAAGGGTGGCACCGGCCTGGGTCTGGCAATCTGTCGCAATATCGTTCAGCAACACGGCGGCCAGATCTGGGTGGAGAGCACGCTGGGTCAGGGTAGCAAGTTTTCTGTGGCGCTGCCAATCGCAGCCCAGCCTGAAGCAATAACCGAGCAAAGCGATGAGCAAAACTATTCTGCTAGTTGACGACGAGGCCGATGCCCGCGCGATCGCACATCTGGCACTAGAGCTACAAACCGACTGGACTATCCTGCAGGCTAGCTCCGGGCAGGCCGCCCTGCAGACCGCCGCGCGCAATCGCCCCGATGCCATTCTGCTCGACATGATGATGCCAGAGATGGACGGTCGCACTACGCTGCAAAAGCTCAAGGCCAATCCGGAGACAGCCGATATCCCAGTCATTTTAGTGACGGCTAAAGCCCGGCCGCTAGAGCCGTCTGAGATTGAGTCGGCTAGCGTTGTAGCCGTGCTGGCTAAGCCCTTTCGACCGCTAGAGCTGGCGGGTCAAATTCGGGCGCTGCTGCAGTGGTAGGAGGGTGCAGCAGATCTGCGGGGGGTGGTAAGTATTGAGCAATCAGACTGTATAGGTCATCGAGCAGGAAAGGCTTGCTCAGATAGCCATCACAGCCGGCAGCGATAATTTGCTGCTCACAGCCATCGGTGGCCAGCGCCGTGATTGCAATGATGGGAATTGCCAGAGTTTTAGCAGAAGCTTTGAGCGATCGCACTAGCAGCAGCCCGTTGATATCCGGCAGCGCGATATCTAGCAAAATAAGAGACGGGTAGCGCTGCTCGACGGTTTCTAGCACCTGCTCGCCTCGCGATAGACATCTGTGCTCAACCTGAATAGCTTCTAGCGCTAGGGACAGCACCAGTCGGCTATCGTCATTGTCTTCAACAACCAAGACGCTGGGGAACTGGCAGCTGTTGCGTTGCGGTGTCATAAAGCCTCTCATGCTCATACCAAGTGGAGAAGAGGCAGATGCCCAAATTCCGTCAGGATAAGTGAGCAGATGGCTCCAGTGCATCATTAAATCTTGTCAGCTTTCAAAGTCTTGAAAGCACCTCAATTCTTAGGCCCAGGCAGCTTCCTTAAGACCTGTTTGCACCAAAGTTACAAATTCTTTACACTCG
>JAAHIA010000626.1 GCA_010671975.1 Leptolyngbya sp. SIO4C1
TCAGGGCTTGAGCATAGGCGTTTTCAGGGTCTAAGGTCAATAGGTGTCTCAAGACAGGAATAGCGCGCTGGGGCTGCTTGAGAGCTATCAAGGTCTGGGCTTTCCAGTAGTTCAACAGGCTGGAATGGGGCTGTTGAGACAATCCTTTATCGATCAGAACCAGAGCGTGGATATTGCGGCCCGTGGCCAGCAGTTTGCGAATCAGGGGCTGCAGGGCCAAGGCGCCAGGTTCTCCAATACTCCAGCGACCGTGCTCTCGCTCAAACTCAATGTCTACTTCAACGTTGGTGGGGTGTACTAGCGGAAAGCTGAGGGGATGTTGAGGCAGGCTTGAGCCATTAAGAACCGTTTTGTGCTTGATGTGAGTGGCCTCTGCACCAGAGCCAATGTGGGTGACTACGTTCGTGGCAGGAATAACCGAAAGGCCACGGCAGCTGAGCTTGACAAACGTCCATTTGTAGCCCCACTCATCTTGAAAGTTAGGATCGCTGAAAATGCGATCGCACAGGTGCTGAAAGCGATCGCGCTCCTGGTCATCTTGAATAATCTGCTCCAAATAGGCCAAATTGGCTGGGTTGTTCCAAGGGGTGTTCTTCTGGTTGTACCGCTGCCAGGCCCGCCGCCAGGTGGCCCAGCCATGGGGACTGCCGTATAGGTAAGAGAAATGGTAGCTTTGCTGCTCTAGCCGCCACTGAAATAGGCGGTTGTGCCCCCCAATCTGCATTACCCGTTCATCCTGGCCATAGCGCTGCAACAGCTGCCGGCAAAACGGAAAAAAGGTCGGATCAGGAAGACAGTCATCCTCGAGAATAATGGCCGCTTCCGTGTGCTCAAACACCCAGTCTAGACCTGTGGCGATCCGCTGGGCGCATCCCAAATTTTCCTCTGCGTAGTTGTACCGCACCGTACAGTCCCAGTCTACCTGCTTGATAATTTGCCGAGTGGCCTGGCAGCACTCGGGCTCCTGAGGCCGATCGCTCCGAGGCCCGTCGGCGATCACAAAGAGCTCCTGGGGTTGAGCCTGGCGAATCTGCTCGAATACCTGCTGCGTGGTATGGGGGCGATTGAAAATAATGAAAACAATCGGCACCGGAAAAAGGTCTGACATGAATTCATCTGCAAACTGCAATCATGAGCTCTGGCACCCGCCTTTCGGCTTCGCTAATGCCAAAGGGTTTGGAGTAGAGCCTGAGCTGCCTCGTGGTCAGGGTTTAGACTGAGCAACTGCTGCAAGGTGGCAATGGCTCGTTGAGACTGTTGCAACCCGACCAAAGCCTGAGCTTTCCAGTAGTAGGGGACAGCAGATTGAGGATACTGCGATCGCAGCTCCTCACTCAATACCAAGGCGTGAATGTTTTGTCCCAGGCTGACGAGGTTCTCTAATAAGGGCTGCAGGGTTTCAGGGCGGGTTTGGCCAATTTCTTGCTCAAAAGCCAGATCTACCTCGACTCGGGGCGGATCAACCAGGGGAAATGGTATAGGACTCTGCGGCATCAACGGTGTTTTATCTTTGATGTGGGTTGCTTCGGCCCCGGCCCCAATATGGGTCACGAGATTAACCGCAGGTACGATCGACAGCCCCCGCAGAGACAGCTTGACGAAACTCCACTGGTAAATCCATTCATCTTCCATGTCGGGGCTGCTGAAAATGCGATCGTAGAATTGATAACTGCGATCGCGCCGACGGGGGTCGAGGATCGTCTGCTCTAGATAAGCTAAATTCTTTGGGGTATTCCAGGTGATCGGTTGCCTATACTGGCTCCAAGCCCGCCGCCAAGTCGCCCAGCCATGAGGACTGCTGTTGAGATAGCAAAAGTGGTAGCTCTGATGTTCGAATTGCCATTGAAATAAGGGATTGTGGCCCCCCACTTGCATCACCCGCTTATCAGCACTGTATTGGGCTAAGAGATGTTGGCAAAAAGGAAAGAATGTCGGGTCAGGCAGGCAATCATCTTCCACAATAATGGCGGCCTCTGTTTGCTCAAATACCCAGTCCAGACCTGTTTCAATCCGCTTCTTACAGCCGAGATTGTCGTCTGAATAGTTGGTCGAAACTTCGCAGTCCCAATCTATCTGCTCCATCAGGCGGCGAGTCGTCCGACAACGCTCTAGATCCTCAGGCCGATCGACTCGTGGCCCATCAGCAATCACCAATAGCCGCCGAGGTCGCACTTGTCGAATCCGCTCCAGCACTTTTCGCGTTGCTTGGGGACGGTTAAAGATAATGAAGGCAATTGGCATGGAGAGAGATGATTTAGTTGGCGCGATTTGAGAC
>JAAHIA010000627.1 GCA_010671975.1 Leptolyngbya sp. SIO4C1
GCAAATTTTTTTTTCGGGCCTTAGCTGAGTGCTTGATGGCATCGCATCGTTCACTGAGTATCGTTGATTTTGATAATAGCCACGGCTACTTCCGTGAACGAATTTTAACAGAAGGAAAAATATTAGTGAGCATAGACATCCTCAAACAAGAAGTTGCCTTTGGCCTGGAAAACTTGAATAAAATCTATGGCAACATTGAGACTTTTGCCAAATTAGAGGTAGATCCAAAGATAAAGATCTCTGCACTCACGTATGAATGCTTAGGGTATTACAATGCCATTGAGCATTTAATAATTCGCTTCTTGAAATATCTCAGTATCGAGTTGCCTACTGGAAAATTTTCTCATCGAGATACGCTTAGGCAATTTGACATCTTACTAAACAAAAGAAATGTAGCAGGTTTTCAAGAGACTGTCATAATTATCACTAATCTAATGGCTTTTCGCCATGTAGCTACTAAAATATATGGTTTTCTGATTGACGCTGATAAGCTTAATGCTATTGTCGGAGATATCAATATTTATCATAGTGAAATAGAGCAGCTATTCTGTGATCTGCTAGATATTTTCTAGTTCCGCAAATACTCCGGACAGAAATTTATCTCCCATGCTGTCTGCAAGACTAAAACTGTTCAGACTGTTTGAACTGATCATGCTTGTCAAAATTTCTCTTGACACTTTTATGCTCTGAAAGCTATACCTGTGAATACGAACCTTGAAAAATCCAATGTTGTTCTGATTGCTCATAGGATCAATTTGGCTTACTTGGCATATTTATTCCCCAAGCAGCAGCTACTCCACATAATGGAGCGGACCCCCCAAGATAAATGGGGATAAGAGCTGTTTAAATGAGCAGTCTCTTGCTTGGTTCTACTCTCTATTGTTCGGGTTGTGCCGAATGCTCTGCAATATGCAGGGTAATTTGCTAGAGATAACAGATCTTAGCGATCGCGAGTTTGAGGAATAAATATTTCAAGCGCTCTTTGGTGATTGTTGAGCTATCAAAGCAATGCTTTAGTCCGCATTTTATGCGGGCGATTTGGGCTATTCGCGGTACGTAATGAAAATCATTACGAGGAAACTCGCATGGCTAAATTGCCAATGTTAAAAAGCGCTGCTCTGCGTCGTCAAGCCTTAACCCATCGCTCGTTGCCTAATCACAACGAGCGTTTGGAGTTTATCGGTGACGGCATTCTTCAGGGTGTTGTGACATCGTTGCTAAGTCAACGTTATCCAACATACTCGGAAGGTCGTTTGACAAAGGAGCGAGCCAAATTTGTTAGCAATAAAGCGCTGGCAAAGGTGGCAAAACGCTTCCATATTGAGCAGCAGCTACATCTATCTCCTGTTGCAGAAAAGCAGGGATGCCGCACCAATTACAGAATCCTTAGTGGTGCCGTTGAGGCGCTGATCGGTGCTTATTTCATCGATTCAGGTCACAACTACACTGCTGCGGAAAAGGTGGTACGGAAACTGCTGAACCTATAGGTTTATTAGGAATGGTGCAAGTGGGCTTTTATGCCATTGACAAACTTCGCTGTGGTGCCAATCTTAACTTTCTCTATGAAGTTCTCAAAGCCAAGGTATATGGCATCCATATAACAGCAAAGTCAATCTGAAGGATCCACTTGCCCCATCCTACTCACTATTCACAACTCCCCACTCGTTATCCTATCCTAAATTAGCTCTAGCTCTGCAGCTCGTTTCACAGCGGCCCGACGGTTGGTGACATTGAGTTTGCTGTAAATCCGCTTGGTGTGGGTGCGCACGGTGCTCAAGGCCACTACCAGCTCGCGGGCGATTTCGGGGCCAGTGAGTTCGGTGGTGAGCAGTCGGAGTACTTCCAGTTCTCGTTGGCTGAGGGGTTCGATGAGAGGAGGGGGTGAGGGGGTGAGGGGGTGCCCCCAGGTTTCTAAGGCGGTTAATAGTCGGTTGGTATAAGTGGGCGTGATGCGGCGATTCATGGCCTCTTGTAGCAGTCGCGCCATCAGGCTTCCACATTCTGCAAAGATGCGAACATAGCCCTCTGGTTCGGCTAGGGTTAAGGCCCGTTCTAAGGAAGTCATTGCAGCCGCAACATCTCCTTGTGCCTCATTTGCCAGAGCCAGAACCACTAGAATTTTGATGATGCTGCCGGTGCGTTCTTGAGCTTCTGCGGCGGCCAGCAATCGAGTCAGGAGATCAGTGGTCTGATGAATCTCGCCTGTGCGAAGATCGC
>JAAHIA010000628.1 GCA_010671975.1 Leptolyngbya sp. SIO4C1
CCGCACCACCGAGTCAGCTAGCTTACTTTCAGTATGACAACCGCAGGCCAGGCATGGGGATGGTGTGAACGCAGCTGAACAAGCCTACAGTATTGAATTTGCGAGCAAAATTGCCGCAGTGGTCAGCTCGGGTACAAGCTGGTCAGGTGCTCGCCCGACTAGAGCCCTTGCCTCACACTGAAAATGGCAGTACGCAGCTGCAGCAGGGTAGCCAAGTTAGCGCAGCGCAGCTGGCGTCTGCTGAGCAAAATCTAGCGCTGCTCAATCAGCAGCTGCAAACGCTAGAGCGTCAGGATCAGGCTTTGCAAACTGCTACGGTTGCCATCGCTGCCGAAAATGTCGATCAGTCTCAGTCCGCTGTAGACGCCGCGATCGCGCAGGAATCCGTGGCGCGCACCCAGTACGATCGATTCCGGTCACTGCTAGCGGACGGGGCAGTCTCGCAGCAGCAGGTAGATGAGCTAGAGGCCACCTGGCGATCGGCCCAAGCTGCCGTACGGCAGGCCAAATCTGAGAAAACCATTGCGCAAGTAACCGTAGATGCGCTAGGACAGCGGACGCCTTTGCAAGGCAATAGCAAAGATTTGCAATCGCAGCGCCGACAGCTGCTCAAAGAGATTCAGACGCAGACCGCTCAGCTCGATCTCCTGGCCCTCGCCCATGAAAATCAGCAAACTCAGCTGAGTCAGCTGCAGTCTCGCTATGGCAGTGCGCTAGTAGCGTCTATTTCTGCCCCCTTTGACGGGGTGATTTATAGCACACAGCAGGATGCTGGCGAGCAGGTCAATCGTCCGGCGACGCTACTGTCTCTGCTCGACTGCAACGACCTCTGGGTCGAGGCGCTCGTGAGCACGCAGCAGGCTAAGCGGATTGATACCGACCAGCCGGTTCGAGTACAGCTAGCGGGCTATCCGGAGACCGTCGTTGGTGAGGTCGATCTCGTTAATGCCATCAGCGCTGGCGATTTAACTAAAGCGCGAGCCGAAGCCCTGCTGCCGGCTATTCCTGCTAGCTTGGTGGGTCAGCCGCTGGCGCGGGTGCGGGTGAAAATTCCGCCGACCCCAGCTCAAAATCAAAGTCATCAGCTGTGCGGTGTGGGGCAGTCGGCCAGATTAACCTTCGGCACGCATTCGACATTGCCGACGCTAATCAGCAGACGCTAATGTCTGCGCCAACGCTGCTCGAACTTTATTTCTAAAAATCTGGGAGTTTACCAATGGCGCAAATCTCGGTGCCGCGACAGTCGCGCTCGATGAGCGCGCAGCTAAATGCGCTGATTTTTCTTTCATTTTCTGCCTGCGGGCTCGGCGGGCTCTATCTGCTGCAGCATCCTGAGCATCTGGCTATCTGGAATGTATTTGGTCTGATTAGCCTAGGTGTGGTCGGCATCTGGCGCTGGTCCTGGTTCCTGATCCGCATGCTGCGGGCTCAGTACTATCTGCACTGGGTGTTTCCTTGCTGGCGAAAATTGGCCCATCAGGTGCCGCTTGCAGACCTGCCTCACCTGTGCTTTCTCGTGCCGACCTATCGAGAAAAACCTTGGATCACCGAGCGGGTTTTCTGTGCGATCGCGCAGGCAGCCAAAACGCTGGCTCGACCCGTCACTGTGCTTGTCAACAGCAGCGGCGACGCAGAAAACGAAGCCATTCGCGCCATTCTGGAGCGAGCAGATCCCGGACTACACTCGATTCGCCTGATCCAAATGACGCAGCAGGACGGCAAGCGCAAGGCAATGGCCGACGGCCTGCGAGCACTGGCGCGTCTCAATTTGCCAGACGACACGGTCATTGCGCTGATGGATGGAGATTCTGAACTGTCGCCCGAGACGCTGCGCCGCTGTCTTCCTTTCTTTCGCCTATTTCCCAAAATGGGCGCTCTGACCACCGATGAGCAGCCGGTTGTGCAAGGCTCCTATCTGTTTTCTGAATGGTTCCATTTGCGCTTTGCCCAGCGTCATCTCCAAATGTGCTCTGATGCTCTAGCGCATAAGGTGCTCTGCCTCACCGGCCGCTTTTCTCTCTTTCGAGCTGAGGTCGCACTTCACCCCTCCTTTGTTAATCAGCTTCAGCAAGACTCGCTAGACGACTGGCTATGGGGTCGATTCGAGTTTCTATCGGGAGACGATAAGAGTACCTGGTACTGGCTGCTGCAGCGCCGATACGACATGCTCTACATTCCCGACGTTGTGGTTAACTCAATTGAAACGCTGACGGGCTCTGTCGTTGATCGCGCCTATAGCAACAA
>JAAHIA010000629.1 GCA_010671975.1 Leptolyngbya sp. SIO4C1
GGATAAGACCTTCGCTGAGGTTGCGGCAGCGCGAGAAGCGGTAACTAATTTATATGTTAACAACGGCTATGCAACCTCCGGGGCAATTGTGCCACCCCAGTCAGTAACGGATGGAATTGTCGACATCCAGATTGTTGAAGGGAGTTTAGATGAAATTATTGTAGAGGGGACCCGGCGGCTACGCTCAGGTTACATTAGCAGTCGCCTCGGCCTGAGCGCTGCCGCGCCTTTGAATGTGGATCGCTTGGTGGAACGGTTACAGTTGTTACAGTCTGATCCCTTAATAGACAGTATTTCAGCGGATCTGCAGGCGAGTCCTGAACCAGGTAAAAATACGTTGGTGGTTTCCGTCGTAGAAGCGGATAGCTTTGGGGTAACTTACACGTTGGATAACAATCGCTCTCCTAGTGTGGGAACGTTGCGCAATCAGCTCCAGGTGAGTGAGGGAAATCTTCTGGGATTTGGGGATCGATTGGCGGTGGACTATACATTGACCAGTGGTAGTGATGGTGTTGGGTTTGACTATAGGGTACCGGTGAGCCCCTATGACACGACTCTTGGTATGAAGGTCAACCTGTCAGACAGTGAGGTAATCGAAGATCCTTTTGATGTTTTAGAGATCGAGTCTGAGTCTGATGCCTATGAAGTGACATTGCGCCATCCGCTCAGGCGGACGCCTACTCAGGAGTTGGCGATTGGGCTAACCGCCTCCCATCAGCGGACTCAGACGGAGTTGGGGATCGATGACATTGGGCCTTTTCCCCTGGCACCGGGGGCGGATGATGAGGGGCAAACTCGGGTATCGGCGCTGCGATTTTTCCAGGAGTGGACCCACCGCAGCCCAAAGCAGGTGTTGGCCCTGAGGTCACAGTTTAATGTGGGTATTGACGTGTTGGATGCGACCGTCAATGACGATGCCCCAGACAGTCAGTTTTTCTCTTGGCAGGGACAGGCCCAGTGGCTGAATGTGCTCGCACCAGATACGCTACTGCTGCTGAAGGGGAGTGCCCAACTGGCGACGGATGCTTTATTGAGCCTGGAGCAACTGAGTCTGGGGGGACAGTCTACGGTGCGGGGCTATCGTCAGAATTTTTTGTCTACGGACAATGGAGTGTCGGCTGCGGCGGAGGTGCGGTTGCCTATAGCGAGGGAGCGTTCTAGCGATCTGTTGCTACAGGCTGCTCCATTTTTAGATGCGGGATATGGCTGGAATCATGAGGGGGACGACCCTGACCCGATTGTGGGTATTGGCTTAGGGTTGATTTTCCAGTGGCAAGCGCTTTCCGCCCGTTTGGATTGGGGGATTCCTTTAACGGATGCAGGCAGCGATCGCAATTCATTGCAAGAGAGTGGGGTGTATTTCAACCTACGGTATTCGTTTTTTTGAAACGGTTTGTGAATTTGTAAGTTGTGAATCTGTAAGTTGTGAATTTGTAAAAGGTAAGGGGTGGTCTCATGAACTGTTCTCGGTGTGCTCGTTGGATTCAGATCGGTTTGGCAGTGTTGGCCAGTAGTTTGACCACAGCGGTCCATGGGGCAACATTAGAGGACTATGGTGGAACTGCCGCTGTTGTAGATACGACGCAATCTTTCACGGTGTCTGATCCGGTTGTGATTGACCCTGCCGAAGGCGCTGTGACTGAGGCCAGGCCAGAGAATGAAACAGTTCAAACTGAGATTGAAACCGTACAGCCTGCGCAGCCTCCAGCGGACTTTGAGCCTGTAGATGGTTTTGCGTCTGTAGATCGTTCTATAGAGAGTATTGATGAATCTTCAGATTCTTCGGTTGAGGCGATTGAGCTACCTGAGGAATCCCTACCCGAGCCAGTTAGAGCTTCGACAACGCTGCCCTCAGCAGCTGTGCCCACAACCCGAATCCTATCTGCTGGTGAGGAGGATGCGGTTAGCCACATCGAAGTAGACAATACCGAAGTAGACAATTTTGATAAAAATCTGGCTCCCTTGTCTGAGGACCTTTTAACTGAAGAGATTGATCTGCCCGAGAAACCGTCACTTCAGCCCGTCGGGGAGGCAACCACGGCTCTGCCGACTGAGGCGGTGTCAGCAACTCGGATTATTACCCCAGATGCGGATTTTGTAGATGCGGTCAACGTTACCGAGGTTGATGAGTCGTCTTCTGAAGAGACGACGTCCACAGTGCTTGCACCTGAGGTTACTGAACCATCTGTGGGGTCCGAAGACATTTTGATTGCTCAGGCTGCGCCGAACCCGGTTGTA
>JAAHIA010000063.1 GCA_010671975.1 Leptolyngbya sp. SIO4C1
TTGTCAATGATGTTGCCAAGCTCTTCGTTACTCATTCGCTGCAACCCAATCTGAGTAATACATCTCTCAATAGAAGGATGCTCACCGATGAGACTACTTACGCTATCACCTATGCCGACAAGCAGTATTGTTGCCGATTTAATGTTATCAGAAAGAGACTTTATAGTATCTGCAAAATTTCTTCTGACTTTTTCATTCTTAATAGCATCAAACTCGTCAAAAACAAACAAAAAATTGCTGGCTTGCAATTTTGACAAAGCTGATATTACGTCGTTTGGTGTTACATCTTCCTGAGATTGAGGTAAAAGAATCTGATCTAAATTTACTGTCTCCTCGCCTGCTTTTTGTTCAGGAAGAAATCCAATACTTTCTTTTGATGTTCTCAGAGTTATAGACCCAAATGCTTTTTTCCAGCAGCTTCCAAAGGAATCATCCCTGTTGCAAGTGATCTTAACAGGAGTAATAAAGTTGCTTGTGATATGATTATCTTCTGATTGATTGTTTAAATTACTTTGTATAGCATTAATAAATGCTGGAATTATATTTGCAAGGGATGTTTTTCCAACACCTCTTTCTCCATATAGAACGGCATGCTTGCCTGTTTCAAAAATCGTATCAACTGTTTTAGAAATCTGGGTTTCTCTTCCAGCGAAAAAAGTCTTTACTTCAATCGGAGCGGATGGAGTGAATACAGATATTAAGTTAGCAAGCTTATTAAATTTTTCTGTGTCGCTCATAATTTATACAAACTTAAGAGAGTCAGAAGGATACTGATTCAGTGCATCTATAATAATCCGACGTGGTTCGTGAAAGCTCATTCTCTCAGAAGCCTTACATATCATGTGTAGTACACTCACAAATCAAATTGGATGGCTAACCGTCGAGTAAGATCTTGAATACTTCCTGTGCTTTATCGAGGCAACAGGCGAAGCCTACGGCAGGCGCCCTCTAACACTCCCAAAGGAGTTTCAAATGATCCACCCGGTTTCTTAGATTGTAAGGCCAGGTGCCGATCATAGTCCTGACCACTTAAATGATGCCAGGAGGCGGACTTGAACCGCCGACACGAGGATTTTCAGTCCTCTGCTCTACCGACTGAGCTATCCCGGCTTGCTTTGCAGCCTAATTAAAGTAGCAAAAGAGGGGAGCGCTTCGCAAGCTAAATTTCGAAGGAATTTTCTGGAGGGTGGAGGGCGAAGACAGCGGGCGGAATAAATACAGCGTTCCTCCCTTGTTTCTCGCGCCTCCCTCCCCTCGCGCTTCGGCTATTCCTCGATTTCGCGCAGGCGGGCTAGCTTGAGGTAAAATTCGCCGCTGCCTTGACCGGCGTAGGAGCGTACGCGCACGGTATATTTGCCGGACTCAGTAATGCGGGCAAATAGCAGCGAGTTGGTAGTGCCATCTGGGCCATCGTCATTTTCGCTGACGGTGATGCCTTCAGCGTCCATCAGGCTGACCAGCGTATCAAACTCATCGGAAATCACATCGATGGTAATCTGGTCACCGTCTTGCAGCTCGACGACATAGTCGCGGGCGAAGCCGCCAAAGCCGGTTGGGATATCTGCGGATGAGAGCGAGTCATTGACTTCGCGGCTGTTAGAGAGCTCAACAGGGTTATACATTATCTGGGCAGCAGCTTGATTAGCGGATAGGCTCAAGGTGGTCAGCGCTGCTGGAATGAGTAGAGCGCGTCTCAAGGCTTTTTTCATAAGTTTCATAGTTTAGGACGCAAACAGGTTGCCAGATAGAATTATCGATGGTGACATTATGCCCTAACTTAATTGGCTGAACCGGGCAATCTCAGCTATAACTTTCTCATCATGACTCGTTCTTCTCTGCCTGAGCATCATCTGGCACGACTGACGCGACTGCGACGGCTAAGTCGCTTGCTAGACAATGCGATCGCGCTGCCTGGCACTGACTATCGCGTCGGGCTCGACCCGCTGATCGGGCTACTGCCCGGCGGCGGCGATTTATTCACCGGGCTGCTATCGGTCTATATTCTGCTAGAAGCGGCGCGGTTTAAGGTACCAGCGGCGACGCTGGGGCGTATGGGCTTCAATATTTTGCTAGAGGTGGTGACCGGCACAATTCCGGTGGTGGGCGATCTGTTTGACGTGGCGTGGAAGGCGAACGCGCAGAATGTAGCGCTGCTGGAGCGGCATTTGCAGGCACCCCGCCCGAGCACGCTGGCTGACCAAATTTTTGCAGTCGCCATCATTGCGCTGCTGCTATTCGTGATTATTAGCATAGCGGGTTTCTCGATTTGGCTAGTACGGCAGATTTTGCAGCTATAATAATCCGGCTGTTGAGAGCTTATAGTTTGCATGGATGCTGCGACCCGCGCTGCAACTCAGTTTGCGGCCGACATTACCGCCGATAGCGCAGAGGCGTCGCTGGCGTTTGAGATTCCCGATCCAGACGATGCTGCGATTTCAGAAGCAGACTTTCAGCAGCAGATTGAGACAGCCTGGCAGGTGTGCGATCGCTTTGACTTACAAACCGACATTTGGCGCGGGCGGATCTTACGCGCCGTGCGCGATCGCGAAAAGCGTGGCGGCGATGGACGCGGCACCGGCTTTTTGAACTGGCTAAAAAATCGCGATATTAGCAAAAGCCAGGCCTATGCGCTGATTGATTTAGCTAACAGCGCCGACGCGCTGCTGCAGGATGGCCTGCTCGAAGATAGAGACGTCAATCAGTTCAGCAAGCGCGCTTTTGTAGAAACGGCCCAGTCTGCGCCGGAGGTGCAGCAGATGGTCAGCGAAGCCGCCCGACGCGGCGAGCAGATTACCCGCAAAGCAGTCAAGCAGCTCTCAGATGAGTGGACGGCCATGTCGTCTGACCTGGTGCCGACCCCAGTGCGCGAGAAGGCAGCTAACAATACGATTCCCACGCGCTACATTGCGCCAATGGTCAAAGAAATGCAGAAGCTGCCGCCGGCGCATCAGGAGTCGTTGAAAACGGAAATGACGCTGAATCCTGACGTGGATACGCTCAAGCAGGTCACCTCAGAAGCCCGCTATCTGTCGAAATATATTGCCGCTGCCAGCCAGGTGCAAACGCTCGACCCCGATCTGGTTGACTTAGAGCTGGCCCTCGACGAAGCCTTGCGTATTGGCAGCCTCAATTCAACTGCTGACCTAGTCAATCAGGCTACTCAGCTAGAGCAGGCCGCCGCTAAGCTCTACACTGCCTGGAAACGACTCAATAGCCTGGCTGAGCGCGTCTATGTCGATAGCGGTGAAAGTACGCCCAACTTGCGATCGCTGCTCAGCGCCCTCGCACCGCTCACCAACGAGCTAATTGAAATTCAACTCGGTGACCCCACCAGCACCGCCTCTCGCACCGTGCGGCTAAAAATCATGCCAGATAGCCTCGACGAAGCCGATGAAACCTGATACTCCCCTACCCTCTACCCCTTCACCCCCGTCGCCGCAATCCCTTCAATAAACTGCCGCTGCCCTAGCAAAAACAGTCCAACCACCGGCAGCGTCGCAATCACAACGGCTGCCATCAGCAGAGGCCAGTCGCTCGTAAACTGCTCTTGAAAAGAGGCCAGCGCTAGCTGAACCGTCTGCAGCTCAGGTCGGGTAGTAAAGATCAGCGGCTTAAACAGATCGTTCCATTCACCGATAAAGGTAAAAAGAAACAGCGTTGTCAAGGCTGGCCGCGCTAGCGGTAAGATTACATGCCATAAAATTTGCAGCCGGTTGGCCCCGTCTAGCGCAGCGGCTTCTTCGAGCACGGGCGGAATGGTCAGAAAATACTGTCGCAGCAGGAAGATACCAAAGCCGTTGGCGGCGGTTGGCAAAATCAGTGCGCCGTAGGTGTTGATTAAATGACCGGCCTTGAGCACCAAAAAGATGGGTATCACCAGCAGCTGAAACGGAATGACAAGCGTGGCTAAAATCCCTAGCAAAATCAGTTGTCGCCCGCTAAACTGCAGCCGCGCCAGCGCGTAGCCTGCCAGCGCCGAGGTGGCTATTTGCAGCGCCGTTACGCTCAGGGCCACCACAGCAGAGTTGGCAAAGGCCACTAGAAACTGTCCCTGCTGCCAGGCCTGTTGCAGGTTAGCCAGCGTCCAACCCGTCTGGTCTGCTGTAGGCTCTAGGGCCATCAGCAGTACGGCCCCCAGCGGCCACAGCACGACGGCTACGCCAGCCAGCAGCAGCAGCGTATTTAGCCAGATCCAAAGCCTTTGCAGCGGGGGCGAGAAGAGGAGCATCGTTCTTGAAGGAGCCATCAGAGGTGAAACTTTAGAGACTAAATATCTATCTAAATACTTAGGTAGCTATGCTCAGTGATGCTGTCCACCAGCGATTGACCTGCTATTGACCGACCGCTGACCGACCGTGAAGTGAGTCAATCCTACCCAGCAATAAGCATTTTCTGTTCAGCAAAGCAAGCCCCCATGCCACACCTCAGCGAAAAAAGTGTAAAGTGTGCTATTAGAAGTCGACGCCGAGAAGCCTTAGCAAGTTGCTCTAGCCGCTTCGGCCGTCGATTACAAATTGGTTTATCGTAACGCAGGAATTGGACAGATATGCCGCAGCTTGAGGCTAGCCCAGCAATTGACTTCCAAAGTGAGGAGTATAAGGACGCCTACAGTCGCATCAACGCGATTGTGATTGAAGGCGAACTCGAAGCCAATGCTAACTATCAGCAGTTGGCCGAGAGCCTACCCGACCATCAGGACGAGCTACTCAAGCTAGCTCGCATGGAGAATCGCCATATGAAAGGCTTTCAAGCCTGCGGGCGAAACCTGAGCGTCACCCCAGATATGGTATTTGCCAAAGACTTTTTTGCTCAGCTCCATGAAAACTTTCAGATTGCTTGGAAAGAAGGCCGGATTGTCACCTGCTTGCTGATCCAGTCTTTAATTATTGAAACCTTTGCTATCTCTGCTTACAACATCTACATTCCTGTAGCAGACGACTTTGCTCGCAAGATTACTGAGGGCGTGGTCAAAGATGAGTACCTGCACCTCAACTTCGGTGAAGAATGGCTTAAGGCCAACTTTGAAGCTTCCAAAGCGGAGCTAGAGGAGGCCAATCGCCAGAATTTGCCGCTGGTTTGGAAGATGCTCAACCAGGTTGAAAAAGACGCCGCCATTCTGGGTATGGAGAAAGATGCGCTGGTAGAAGATTTTATGATCACCTACGGCGAGGCGCTGGCCAATATCGGATTTAGCAGTCGCGAGGTCATGCGGCTTTCGGCTCAGGGGCTAGCCTTTGCATAAGCGATTCAATTTTGCCCGACTCGAAGGCGATTAGCCGATGCCTAAACGCATTAGCTAGTCGCTTTTTAAGCGCTGTCAATCGCAGCTAGCGGCTTACCCGCCTCCATTTACACTACTGCCACTATGCTGCTAGCGTTGGGTTGTCAAATCAGTGTAAAGTTTTGTATTAAGCTGCTGTCTGCGCAGTTTTCCTTTTACTTCCTTAATTTAGTTTCGAATGTTTGGTTTAATCGGTCACCTCACCAGCCTAGAACATGCCCAGTCTGTCGCTCGCGACTTAGGCTACCCCGAATATGCGGATCAGGACTTAGATTTCTGGTGCAGCGCGCCGCCTCAGATTGTGGATCACATTAAGGTGACTAGCGCCACGGGAGAGACGATTGAGGGGCGATATGTTGAGTCTTGCTTTCTACCAGAGATGCTAGCGACTCGGCGGATTAAAGCAGCCACGCGCAAGATTTTAAATGCGATGGCCCACGCCCAGAAAAACGGCATTAACATCACGGCTTTGGGCGGCTTTTCTTCAATTATTTTTGAGAATTTCAAGCTCGATCAAATTCGCCGCGTGCGCAATATTGAGCTAGATTTTGAACGGTTTACCACCGGCAATACGCACACGGCCTATGTCATCTGTCGGCAGGTCGAGCAGGCGGCTCCACGGCACGGCATCGCTCTATCTGAGGCGACCGTTGCGGTCTGCGGTGCCACTGGCGATATTGGCAGCGCCGTCTGTCGCTGGCTCACGCAGCGTACGGGTGTCAAAGACCTGTTGATGGTTGCGCGCAATCAGGAACGGTTGGATAACCTGCAGGCAGAGCTCGGCTGTGGTAAGTCGATGGCGCTAGAAGAAGCCCTGCCGCTGGCCGATGTGGTGGTTTGGGTAGCCAGCATGCCCAAAGGGGTCGAGGTCGATCCGGCAGCGCTAAAGCAGCCCTGTCTGATGGTAGACGGCGGCTATCCTAAGAATATGGATAGCAAGTTTAACCATCCGGGCGTGCACGTGCTGAAGGGCGGCATTGTGGAGCATTCGCTGGACATCGACTGGCATATCATGAACATCGTGGCAATGGATGTGCCAGCGCGTCAGCTGTTTGCCTGCTTTGCCGAGTCGATGCTGCTGGAGTTTGAGAAGTGGCATACGAACTTTTCGTGGGGCCGCAATCAGATCACGCTAGAAAAGATGGAGCAGATTGGCAAGGCCTCAGTCAAGCATGGCTTTCGACCGCTGCTGGCGTAGCGGCAAGACCAGAGTGCGATAGGCTGGATTCATGCTGCGATCTGAATAAGGCTATGGCAACGACGGAACGAAGGCCCATTCTGCTGGATTTTGAGAAGCCGCTAGCTGAGCTAGAGTCTCGAATCATGCAAATTCGAGAGCTGGCTGAGGACAACGATGTGGATGTCTCAGCCCAGATTCATCAGCTAGAGTCGCGGGCTCAGCAGCTGCGCCAGGAAATTTTTACTAGCCTTTCGCCAGCGCAGCGGATTCAGGTGGCGCGGCATCCTCGGCGGCCGAGCACGCTGGACTATATTCAGGCGATTACGGACGAGTGGATTGAGCTGCACGGCGACCGTCGCTCTGGCAAGGACGATCTGGCGCTGGTTGGCGGCATTGCTCGCTTTGAAGGACAGCCGGTGGTGATGCTGGGGCATCAAAAGGGCCGCGATACGAAGGATAACGTGGCGCGCAACTTTGGGATGGCATCACCTGGCGGCTATCGCAAGGCGCTGCGGCTAATGGATCATGCCAATCGGTTTCAGATGCCAATTCTGACGTTTATTGATACGCCTGGGGCCTGGGCTGGGCTAGAGGCAGAACAGCTCGGCCAGGGCGAGGCGATTGCCTACAACCTGCGGGAAATGTTCAGCTTAGCGGTGCCGATTATCTGTACCGTCATTGGAGAAGGCGGTTCGGGCGGTGCGCTGGGCATCGGCGTGGGCGATCGCTTGCTGATGTTTGAGCATTCAGTCTACACGGTGGCGAGCCCAGAAGCCTGCGCGGCCATTTTATGGAAAGATGCGGGGCGTTCGGCCCAGGCTGCCGAGGCTTTGAAAATTACGGCCTGGGATTTGAAGAAGCTCGGCATTCTTGATCAGCTGCTGCCTGAGCCGGTGGGCGGCGCTCATGCCAAGCCAGTGCAGGCAGCTGAGATTTTGCAGAAGGCGCTCTCCCAACACCTGCAGGAGCTGCTACAGCTGTCGCCAGAGCAGCGACGCCAGGCACGCTATCAGAAGTTCCGTAAAATTGGGGTTTTTCTAGAGTCAGAGGGCTAGCGCAGTGAGCCTAAAGCGGCCAGACAAAATGAGAGGACAGACCGCTTAGCTGAGAAATCACCGTTACTGCTTAACTTTTGTTAACATTGGAAAGGCTTGATCGGGGCGGCAGTCCTGACAGTGCTGTTTGGATTGACTATTTAGATTGACTAAGTAAGTTGACTAAGTGAGATGACAGAGGCTACTCGAAAACGCGCGCTAGTGACCGGGGCAAGCACCGGGATTGGTAGAGCTACCGCGATCGCATTTGCCAAAGCTGGGTTTGATCTGGCGCTAGTCAGTCGGTCTGAGGCTAAGCTCGCAGCGATAGCCGAGCAGCTGTCTGAGGTCAGTCAGGTGGATATCTTTCCGATCGATCTGGCCGCGCTAGCCGAAGTGAAGCCGGCCATTGGCCGGATCCTGCAGCACGGACCGCTCGATGTGGTGGTGAACAACGCTGGCATGGGCTACACCGGCAGCCTGATGGATACCTCGCTAGCCGACTGGCAGCAGGTGATCGATCTAAATCTGACCAGCGTGTTTCAATGCCTGCAGGCGGTGCTGCCAGCCATGTGCGATCGCGGCAGCGGGCTGATTATCAATGTTGCCTCAATTGCCGCACGGCAGGCTTTCCCCGACTGGGGCGCTTATAGCGTTAGTAAGGCCGGGCTGCTGGCGCTATCTCGAGCGGCGGCCGTCGAGGCTCTACCGCGCGGCGTTCGCGTCACAACGGTGCTACCGGGCGCGGTCAATACCCCCCTGTGGGACACCGACACGGTTCAGGCCGATTTTGATCGCGCTGGCATGCTGACGCCCGAAACCGTTGCCCAAAGCATTCTTCATACGGCGCTGCTGCCCGAGAGTGCCGTGATTGAAGAACTGACGCTGATGCCGAGCGGGGGCGCGCTGTGACCTAGCCTCAGTCAACGTCTCCTCACGCCTCATCTTCAGGTTTCAATGCAGTTTTAGAGTTTTGGAAAAACCAAACTATGACTATTTCAAATGGTTCCATTGCCGATACGCTCAGCGACTCAGCTCAGCTAAACCAGTCATCCTCAACCGAGGTGCGACCCTCGCGGACCACGACCCACGGTCAGGTGGCGCAGCTGCACGCGCCGTCTCACGACAATGCTGCGCTGATGGGAGCGGTACGTACCATGCTTTCAGAGCTAGGCGAAGACCCTGAGCGCGAAGGGCTGCTTAAAACCCCAAAGCGCGTCGCCGAAGCCATGCGCTTTTTAACCCAGGGCTACGATCAGTCTTTGGAAAAAATAGTCAACGGTGCCATCTTTGACGAAGGCCACAATGAGATGGTGCTGGTGCGCGACATTACCTTCTTTAGCCTATGCGAGCATCACATGCTGCCCTTTATGGGTCGCGCCCACGTTGCTTACATTCCCAATCAAAAAGTTGTTGGACTCAGCAAGCTGGCTCGCATCGTTGAGATGTATGCTCGCCGTCTGCAGGTGCAAGAGCGGCTCAATCGCGAAGTCGCTGAAGCCATTCAAGCTGTACTTGAGCCTCAAGGCGTTGCCGTGGTGATGGAAGCGAGCCACATGTGTATGGCCATGCGCGGCGTGCAAAAGCCCGGCTCTTGGACCGTCACCAGCGCCATGGTGGGCGTCTTTCAAGAAGATCAAAAGACGCGCGATGAGTTTCTCAGCCTGATTCGGCACCAGCCAGCATTCTCAAACTATTAGACAAGAGAAAAGACAAACAGCGTATTGGTGGCAAGCGCCGAGCGCTATCGACGCTGCTTCTCAAAATACTGCTGATGGTCTTCAGTTGCGAGCCAGTAGTCAGCTGCTGGCTCGATCTGGGTGACGATAGGTCGATCGTACCGGCTGGAGCGGTCTAGCTCAGCTTTGGCCTGCTCAGCTGCCTGCTTTTGCTCAGGCGTGTGGCAAAAAATCACCGAGCGATATTGCTCACCGCGATCGGCTCCCTGCCGATTGAGACTGGTCGGGTCGTGGATTTGCCAAAAGGTCTCTAATAGCTGCGCATAGCTGATTTTTGCTGGATCGTATTCAATCTGAGCCACCTCAGCATGACCGGTAATGCGCGAGAGTACATCCAAATAGCTCGGATGCTCGAAGTGGCCGCCCATATAGCCAACGGAGGTCCTCACAACGCCGGGCAGCTGACGAAAAGCGGCTTCGGTGCCCCAGAAGCAGCCTGCACCAAAGGTGGCGAGTGTGGTTTGCATAGAGATTCGAGTATGGCAGAGAAGATACCGTTAAACTGCTCTTTTAAACTATAGAGGCTACAGAGGAAGCAGGTTCGAGACGGGCTGAGCCGGTCGTGAGCAGGGATGCTCGCCTCGGCTGCCGACTTCAAACTGGGTCATCATGTCGTGATCTTCGTGTACGAGGTTGTGGCAGTGCATCATAAACCGACCTTCAATGGGCTTTTGATTGCGGCTTTCGAACTGCATAATCACGCGCACGGTTTCAAATTCTCTGACGGCAAAGACATCTTTCCAGCCTTGCTCATAGTCGTAGGCCTCTAGCCCGTTGCGGCTAAGAATCTGACTGTCAACCAGGTGAATGTGGACCGGATGAATCCAGCCACCGCCGGCGTTGATCAGCTCCCAGATTTCGACATCACCCGGCTCAGGGTTGGCATCGACGCGGTACGGGTTCCAAACTTTGTTGTTAATCAGCCATTGGCTGCTGCTGCGCTCAAACCGGAAGGTGCGGGTGCAGATTGGCTTACCCTGCTCGCGCGCTGTCTCTAGCAGCGGCTTAACCGGGCGCAAGATCGGCCGCAGCTCGCTTGGGTCGTCCGCTGTGCCCGACTTGACCTCAAAGCGCATGACCGCCTGCGATCGCACCTCGCTATCGATATTGCTTTGCACCGCTGGGCTGCGCAGATAGAGCTGCGTGCCGGCGGGATACTGCGAGAAATCGATCACAAACTCATAGCGCTCGGCTGGGGCAATCTCGAACCGCTTAAACGGGCGGCGCAGCGTTGTTCGAATCGGCACCGGCTGACTAATAATGCCGCAGTCGGTGGCAATCACCGAAAGCGTATCGCCAAGCGTTTGCCGATCTTCTTGCTGGCTCAGCGTCAGTCGATAGGAGCGCGATACCGAAGCATTCAAGACGCGAAAGCGATATTTTCTAGGTTCGACCTGCATGTGCGGCCAAGGCACGCCGTTAACCAGAGTGATATCGCCATACAGGTTGCGCCGCGCCCGATCGTTAAACACCAGCTGACCGTCTTGATCAAGCCGCACGTCCTGCAGGATCAGCGGAACATCGTACTCGCCGCTGGGCAGGTTCAGCTGACGCTCGATTTCGTCTTCCACGATGTACATACCCGCTAGCCCATAGTAGACATTGCGAGAGGTTTCTTCGACCGCGTGATCGTGATACCAGATCGTAGCAGCGCGATCGTTGGGATAGACATAGTCCTTGAAGTAGCCCGGTGCAATCAGGTCTTCGGCATAGCCATCCCAGTAGGGCTGAGAGGCCATCCCGTGCAGATGAGTCGTGCTTTTAATCGGTCGACCGCGCCGATCGGTGCCTAGCCGATTGATGAAGCGCACCACCGACTGACGGCCGCGATCGGCGTCTTCTAAACCGCCTTTTTGAAAAATGGTGGGGCCTGGCACGACGCCGTTGTAGCTCCAGACTTCAGCCGGTTTGTCGGTCATAATCTCGACCTGACTTTCCTGCAGCGTTATCTCGTAATAGTCAGTTGGCCGTTCGCCACGCTCATCGCTGCGCACCGGCTGCAGCACCGGCGGCCGCTCAAACGGCCGCTCAAACTTGGGCACAGCCGGGCTGGGAGTGCTAGTGATTGGGACAGGAGACGCTAGCGGCTCGCCGTGATGCCTGACCGGTGGACAGTCTGACCCCGTGAGGAGCGTCGGCGGCCGACAGCTGGCCGCCAGCGCCGAACGGGCCATCACCATTTGAGAGCTGCCGATCAGCCCGAGCTTGAGCGCGGTGCGACGATTGAGCTGCATAACAGATCGCCTCGCTATGAATACGCCGAATCAATAAGTCTGCTGGCTATGCTGCCAGAATTATAGAAACAGGCTTTAAATCGCCGCGCTAGTTGTTGATATCTCGTTAGGAAGCTCAATGATTGGTCATCTAGCGTAGGAAAGACGAACAGCGCCATTCAGTTTCAGCTTACGCAGGGCAGATATTATCAGCAGCTCAAGAGCCGAATTGGCAAAGTCGTTTTTTCAGGCATGGCGGTTGACGGACAGGTGATCGATGAGCCCGGTGAGCTAGCCAGAATTTTTGTCATGCCCGACGTTGAGCGGCTAGACCAAAAGCGGCTAACGCTGCCAGCTGAGCCGCCGCCTGAGCTGGCTAGCGATGAGCAGAAACACATTCTGTGGGAGCAGCAGCAGGCGCGACTGCTCAGAGAAAAGTCGCGTCAGCAGCCCATCTCGGCGATTAAAATTTTAGAGTCAAAGTCGCAGCCGCGAGCCGTTATCTTAGGTGCACCGGGCGCAGGTAAGACAACGCTGATCAACTATCTGGTTGTGACTGCCGCCATGCGGCAGCAAAGCGCTGCGAAAGCCGCGAATCCGTCAGACATTACTAGCTATCTACCCATTCTGATCCGTATTCGCGACTTGGCTCGCAGTCCTAAGCTATCCGTGCTGGCGTTTTTAAGGCAGTTCATTGAAAACGACTTGAGCCTCAGCGCAGTGCCGGCAGGCTTTTTTGAATATTGGCTGCAGAGCGGGCAGGCACTGATTTTACTCGACGGGTTAGATGAGGTGGCGAACGATGCGCAGCGGCGTCAGGTGGTCGAAAGGATTGAAGCGTTTTTAGGCAGCTGCGATCGCTGCCCGGCCATTATCACCTCTCGCCCAGCCGGCTATCGCGACGACTACTTTAGCCGAGACAACTACCCGCACTATGAGCTGCTGCCCTTTGACGATGAGAAGATAGACACCTTTATCAATCACTGGTACGACAGTCGGGTTGATCTAGAAACCGAGCGCGAGCGACGAAAAGCCAGCCTGCGCAAAGCCTTAGCCGCTAAGCCCCGAATTCAGCGGCTAGCGCGCAACCCGCTGCTACTGACCATCATTGCGCTGATACACCGCTATAAGGCAAACCTGCCTAAACAGCGCCACGAGCTGTATAACAGTGCGGTAGAGACGCTGATCTCCACCTGGGATGCCGACAAAGAGCTAACAATTCGGCCCGTGCTGCAATATTTAGATATTCGCGACATCCGGCGGCTAATGAAGCAGCTTGCCTACTGGATTCATACGCAGGGCAGCGTAGACGATGCTGAGAACGGCACCCAGATCGAGCGCAATACGCTGATTCGGCAGCTAGCGAGATTTATCAAAGAGATTAAAGCGACGGAAAATTTACAGCTCTACCAGGCTAAAGAAGAAGCCACTGCCTTTTTAGACAAAATTATTAGAGATCGCGCCGGGCTGCTGTCGCAGCAGGGGCAAAATCGCTATGCCTTTGTTCACAAAACCTTTCAAGAATATCTCTGCGCTCAAGAGATTCTTTATTTACAAGAAGATCAGGATGTAGATGATGACGACTATGTGCCCTATGTAAAAAATCACATTCGCGAGCATCTACACGATCCGCACTGGCGAGAGGTGCTGCTGCTGTTAATTGCGCAGCAGACCCCTAGACAAGCAAAAGCCTCGTTGCGCACTATCTTGAAAGCGAATAGCGACTATGAAGAATGGCTGCATCGCGATCTGCTATTGGCCGGTAGCTGCCTAGCTGAGAATGCAGAGATAAACGATCAGACTCTGATTGAGCAGATTTTAACCGAGCTGGTGAATTTGGAAGTCGCTTCTCTTCCGATCGTCAGCAATAAGATCAGTAGTCAAGTTTTTCAAGCTATCAGCAGTCAGCAGGACACACCGTTTGCAGCAACGGCGATGGCGTTCCTGATGAAGCTACTCGTCGAAGATCGAGCTATGGCGTTTGATTAGCTATCAAAGCGAACTGGCACCAGATCTAGCGATACCAATACTTTTAGATCTGCTCAAAGATGATGCGGCGGTGCGTTCTCACGCCGCTGAATCGTTGGGAAAGCTGGGCAACGCCTCGGATTCGGTGGTCAATGGCTTACTCGCGCTGCTCAAAGATGACGATTCGGCTGTGCGTTCTTACGCCGCTGAATCGTTGGGAAAGCTGGGCAACGCCTCGGATTCGGTGGTCAATGGCTTACTCACGCTGCTCAAAGATGAGGATTCGGTTGTGCGTTCTTTCGCCGCTGCATCGTTGGGAGAGCTGAACAGCGCCTCGGATGCGGTGGTCAATGTCTTACTGGCGCTGCTCAAAGATGAGGATTCGGATGTGCGTTCTCGCGCCGCTGCGTCGTTGGGAGAGCTGAACAGCGCCTCCAATGAGGTGGTTATTGCCTTACTCGCGCTGCTCAAAGATAAGAATGAAGCTGTAAGCTACCACGTGGCTGAGTCGCTGGTTATGCTTGGAAAGCAATCAGAACTTATCAAACCTACTCTGGTTGAGTGGATTGAGCAACATAAAGACGAAGCGTTTGTTGGTAACGGGGTTGATGTACTTTGGGCGCTAGCCAATTGATTTTGAATCTTTGAGCTTCTCACCTTGGGTCCGTCTCAGAGTTCATAGTTTTGGATTAGTCTGTTTGCTCATACTGTGGTTCTTGGATGTTGCCTATCATAGAAGGTAGCCGATTTCTGCCAAGCTACAGCCATAATCGCAGCGGTCGATCTTCTCAATCGCGTACACTTTGAAGAGGCTACCAGACTAAATCAATGCTCTGCTAAAGGGCCACACAGAGTCAGCCTGACGCCTGCCCAAGAAAAGCAGTAAGGTAGAGTTGCGGCATAAAGAGGTAAGCCAGTGGTTGCAGAGTTCATGGTCCAACCATCTTCCTGGGTCGAATCAGGCATTGCTATCGAAACCGTTCGAGGACGTAGACTTTTCAAATTTACTGAAGAATTGCAAACAAAATTTGAGCAGCTTATTCAGCAATTCAAAAGTGCCCAGCTTTCGGATGAACAAGCTGCTGAACTCAAAGGACTGCAAGAGCTAATTTAGATGGGCTGTTGACGTCAAGCGATTGCACAGAGCCACCATGCCACTATTTGAGGGCGGCGGCTGATTCAAGCAAAGGCATTGGTTAGCTAAGCCCAAGCTAGCAGGGATAACCATTTGGAGCTTCAACAGCACGGCTGATATCTTGCAGGTAGCCTCAGCGGTCTTGGCAGGTGAGCTATGACCTGTTGAACCAGCAGCGCGGCAGCAACCGACTGTTGCTCTATCCTAAGATTGATTTCTATATCGCTTTGCCGCTGAGCGTTTAACGGTTCCTTAAACTATGGAATGTCAGCGACTCTCTGAGGTAGTGCGTGATTGCAAAGGTTAAGCCATATCAAGCAATTTTACAGTTCTTACCTGGGCTTCAGCGACTGCTGGCCTATCAGCCCGGCTGGCTGCGCGGCGACATCGTTGCCGGGCTGACTGTCGCGGCCTACCTCATACCGCAGTGTATGGCCTATGGTGAGCTGGCTGGTGTCGAGCCGGTAGCAGGGCTTTGGGCAATTTTGCCACCGATGGTGATCTACACGCTGCTAGGCTCCTCACCACAGCTCTCAGTCGGACCAGAATCCACCACGGCGGTCATGACGGCCGCTGCGATCGCGCCTCTGGTCAACGGGGATAGCGATGCCTATGCGGCACAGGCGTCGCTGCTGGCCTTAGCCGTTGGCCTGGTCTGCATTGTTGGCTATGTCGCGCGGCTGGGATTTCTCGCCAATCTGCTCTCAAAGCCAATTTTGGTTGGCTATATGGCAGGCGTTGCCGTCATCATGATTACCGGGCAGCTGGGTAAGGTTGGGGGCTTCAAAATTGACGCAGACACGGTTGCAGGCGAAATTGGCGGCTTTGTCAGCCAGCTCGATCGGCTGCACTGGCCAACGCTGATGCTCTCTGCTTTAGTATTAATCTTTCTGTTTACTATCCGGCGCTTTTTTCCTAGACTG
>JAAHIA010000630.1 GCA_010671975.1 Leptolyngbya sp. SIO4C1
TTCAAGATGCTGTCACCAGCATCTTGAATTGCATCTTGAAAGTATTGGCCAGGAAGTATTTCTTCTTCATCAATCCAAGGTTTTAGCCCAAATCGTTTGAGTTCTTCAGCAATGAGCCTTACAAAAGGCTTATCCTTGCTGTTGTGCGCCAGGAATACATCGAATTCAGACTTTTGACTCATTTATAGAAACTCCCCTGGTGCTTGATAGGGCAGAATTTGAACGATTTACTGACAATCATACCTGTCAAAAGTTTTTACTAGATCACAATCTGGATCACAATAATGGGTTTTCTTCGCTCATAGAGGATTTTTCCTTCTTGTAAGATGCGGCGCATAAAGGGTAGGTTGCGTCGTTGTTCTAGTTCCTCAGCAGTATACACAATGGCCTCTACCGGGTAGGGGGAGTCTTTGAGCAGCGCTAAGACTTGCCCGATTCGCGCTAGGGGCGGCTGATCAGTTTCGCACAGAATAAATAGGTCGATATCTGAGCGACGTGTGGCGGTGCCTCTGGCCCAAGAGCCGAAGAGTATGATTTGCTCAGGGTCTAGCCGCTCGCGTAGGCGCTGAACGGCTGTGGTAAACCAGGGAGTTAGGGCTGTGGCATCCATGAGCGGATAAAGGGCTATCGACCTGCTGCTGATTTTAGCGCTGAGTGGTGATGACGATAGGTTAAAGCCAACAGGCGGCTAATCTATAATTGAAGGAAATTGATTACGCGGAATTGGCTGCAGGGCTAGCGTATAGCTGAGGGTAGCCTGTCAAGGCGCTAACGGAGATGGCTGGGGTGAAAAGGCGGTAGATGGCAGAGCAGTTTGACGTATTCCTAGCGCACAGCAGCAAAGACAAGCCGCTGATTCGGCAGATTTACCAGCAGCTCAAAGCGCGCGGTCTAAAGCCCTGGCTAGATGAGGAAGAAATTCCACCCGGCACGTCTTTTCAGGAAGAGCTACAGCAGGCGATTAGCCAGGTAAAGACGGCGGCAATCTGTATTGGTGAGGGTGGCCTGACCCGCTGGCAGGCATTGGAGCTGAGAACGTTTATCAGCCAGTGTGTCGAGCGCAAAATTCGCGTGATTCCGGTTTTGCTGCCGGGGGTAAAGGCGATTCCAGAAGATTTGCTTTTCTTACGGCAGTTTCATCAGGTCTTGTTTGAGAACGGCATCGAGGATGAGCGGGCGTATTTTCGACTGGAGTGGGGGGTGACAGGATGTAAGCCAGCGCCTAAAGCGCGAGCCGGAGCAAAGCCTGGCACGCCTGTCGTAGAAGCCGATGACCTATCGTCTGAGGAAGGAATTGACTATAGCCGTCTGCGAGATTTGCTCAAAGCTCAAGACTGGAAAGCAGCTGACTATGAGACCTATCTACGAATGCTAGAAGCTGTCGGTCGCAGCGAGGGCGACTGGATACGCGACGAAGAGCTGCTGAACTTTCCCTGTGCTGACCTGCTGACGATTGATCGGCTGTGGGTGAAGTACAGCGGCGGCAGATTTGGCTTTAGCGTGCAAAAGCAAATCTATGTTAAGTGCGGCGGCAAGCTCGATGGCAAGTACCCAGGTGATACAATCTGGGAAAAGTTTGGAGAGAGCGTAGGCTGGCGCGTGGACGACTCCTGGATCGAATACGAGGATGTAACTTTTGATACCTCAGCATCTGAAGGACACCTCCCGGGGGGGATTTTTGCGTCTCAAGAAAAAGTGACGCTGGTTGGTGTGTCTTCTCTCGCATCGAGACTTGTAAAGTGTAAGGCATAAGCCATTCACTCGTTCCAAAAGTTTTGTTTCTAATGTTCAGTTCACGAAAGCAAGGGCCTTCTGGAGATCTGTTACCTGGCACCTGCACTAGGTTGTATTCGTAAACTGCGTGGCAGCAATGCCAGGATTAAAACAGTTGGCCAGCACAAATTCTTTGGCAATTGCCTGAACTTCATTCACGGGCGCTATCCAGTCATCCCACAGATTGATTTGACCCGGGCTAGCTCTTTTAGCTGGCTTCTTCAGCTTCAATCCGGCGAGTAGCTTGCTGCCCCAGTGATACGCTTCTTGGATTTTAGCCGGCCAGGAGCTTGCTGGTACTGCTTGTAAGACGAAGAGTTTGGCTGAGTAACAATTATTCTGCTCAGGCCCCAACTCGGCAACCCACCTCACCTACCGGCAACGGTCATACTCCTGCGGGGTTCTTAGGGCGACGGTCGTCCTAAGCGGCCAGGGTTCGGGACGCGCCGGTGCGTCCTGAGCAG
>JAAHIA010000631.1 GCA_010671975.1 Leptolyngbya sp. SIO4C1
GCGTCCGAGCAACTGGATGCTTGAAGGCTGGGTGGGGGCTTTCTTAGGCCGTCAGGGCTACTACAGCGCCGCGCCTGAACCTGCCAAAACTTATATGTCAGACGCTGAGTGGGCCTACTGGTATGAAGGGAACCCGGCTGCTAACGACATTGTCGATCCGTTTGGTAAGACGTTAGCAAAAGCAGGCTCCGTTCGCGATGGCGGCTCTTTTGAAGAGCGGTTTGGCAACATTGTTGTCTGGAACTCGACGATGGATGAGAACACCTATCTGGTGCAGAAGTGGAACGAGTTCATTGCTTCTTAGACTCTTTAACTCTCTTAAGCTCCCTAATCCCCTAGCTCTAGGGGATTGTACGGGAACTTTTACAACCTGCTATGGCTAAAACCTGGACCGCGCTGAAGCCCTATTTGCTGGCAACGCCGCAAGCGATCGCACTGGCTCTGTTTCTGGTGTTTCCGATTGTCTTGATTGGCGTAGTCAGCTTTTGGGAATTCAACGGCTACTCAATGACGCCAGCGTTTACGCTGGACAACTATGTCGGCATCTTTACCTCAGAGGTGACGCTCAAGACCTATCTGAATACCTTTAAATTCGTGGGGCTGGTCTGGCTGTCTACGCTACTGATTGGCTATCCGGTGGCCTATTTTCTATCTTTTCACGTCACCCAGCTGCGCTGGCAGGTGCTGCTCTTTCTGGTGTGCACCATCCCCTTTTGGACTTCAAACATCATTCGCATGATTTCCTGGCTGCCGCTGCTGGGCACCACCGGCCTGGTAAATCAGCTGCTGATGGGCGTTGGGCTAATCGATCAGCCGCTTGGGTTTTTGCTCTATTCCGACTTTGCCGTGGTGCTGGGGATGGTGCATCTCTACATCATTTTTATGATTGCGCCCATCTTCAACAGTCTGATGCGAATCGATCGGACCTTGATCACCGCCGCTGAGGATATGGGCGCCTCCGGCTTGGAAGTATTCAAGGAAGTGATTTTGCCCCTCTCTGCGCCGGGCATTGCCATCGGCTCAATTTTTATCGTCACGCTGGTCATGGGCGAATTTGTCACCGTGCGGCTGATGGGCGGCGGTCAGTCAGCCTCGGTCGGCAAGCTGATTCAAACCCAGATTGGCAGCCTGCAATATCCGCTCGCAGCCGCCAACGCTATGGTCCTGCTGGCCGTAACGATGCTCATCGTAATTTCTATCCTACGCGTCATCAACATCCGCAAAGAACTTTAGCCCCCCCACCCCCCATGCCCAAACGCTCTCCTACCTTCTATCTCCTCGCCGCCTTCTTCGGCCTCTTCCTCCTCTTTCTCTACGGGCCGATGATCACCATCTTCATCCTGTCGCTGCAGGGACCCGATGGTACGCTGACCTTTCCGGTGCGCAGCTTTGGCGTCTACTGGCTGGGGCAGGTATTTCAAGAGCAGCGGGTGGGTAACTTTGTTGAACCGTTTCAGCGATCGCTAATCTTGGGCGGCATTGTCACCGTGCTGGCAGCGAGTATGTCAGTGCTGGCAGCGATGGCCTTTCGGCAGCGATTTCGCGGCTCAACGGTGCTGTTTTATCTGACGATTGCCAGCCTGATTGTGCCGAGCATTTTGATTTCGCTGGGGCTGGGGGTGATGTTTCAAGTGATGGGCTGGCCGACGAACTGGCTCAGCTCGGGGCTGGGTGCGCACCTGACCTGGACGCTGCCGATTGCGTTTTTGATCATGCTAGGGATTTTTAACCGTTTTAATGCTTCCTATGAAGAGGCGGCAAAAGATCTGGGCGCCAACGATGCCAAGACCTTTGGGGAAATCGTCATGCCGCTGATTGCCCCGAGCCTAGTAGGCGTTGGCCTGCTGACATTTACGCTCTCCTACGATGAGTTTACGCGCACGTCGCTGGTGTCGGGGCAATATAATACGCTGCCGCTAGAGATTTTTGGCATGACGACGAATGTGACCTCGCCAGCGCTGTATGCCCTGGGGACGCTGACGACGCTGTTTTCGTTTAGTTTAATTGCCATTGCGTTTATCACGTACCGTCGATTTTCTCGGCAATAGCGTGATCAACTTTGAGCGATCGCAGCATGCAATTGAGAACGGGCAATTTTCAAATTTATATTACTCCGGCAGCTAAATAGATCCGAGAGAATCGCTCTATAAGCCGTGGACTGCTAAGGTGAGA
>JAAHIA010000632.1 GCA_010671975.1 Leptolyngbya sp. SIO4C1
TGATCCAAAGCACAATCCTGATGCCAATCCCGATCCGATTACTGGCCAGCCGGGCGCTCATCCGGTAGGCACTGGCATCAGGATTGTGCTTTGGATCTTTTGAAGTTTCCATAGATATACCTGCTCTCAACAACTTGCTTTCTCATGCTGGAATTACCGCACAGCGGCAGGGCAATTCCGCTCTCAAAAGCGTTGTCTACAAGGTAAATATCCTCTCGTGGAAGAGCATCAGGTTTGCGATAGACACCGATAGGTAGAGAAAATTTGAGTTTAACTCTCTAAAGGAGGAGATTTTGATTCCTACGCTGGCATCGACGATATATTCTGTCATCGGTAGAACTTACGTACAAGATTTCTATTACGCCAGATGTAGCGTAGAGGATCCCCCCGCCCCCCTTAATAAGAGCGATCGCCACTGAGATTCAACAATCGCTAAAATCGCAGTCGCTTGCGCAGCACCACAATTACCTCACCCGCTTGCCCGGTGGGCTGAGGCCCACTCCAGTCGTTCGGTTCGGCATAGCGCCGCTGATGCAGGGTTTGGATAGTGCGCCGCACTGCCCTAGGCGAGCCGCGCAGGCTATGGTGAATCATCTCGAACTCTGGATCGGTCGGCGTGAGCACAGGTGAAAGCGGGGGCACGACAATGCCCGAGGCAAGATAGAGCAGCATGGATTTTGGTCTCCAGATGTGGGTTTGCTGAAGCCACAGCTAGGACCGCGCGCTGAGGGCCGACAAGCGGCGCAGCGTACGGCTAGCAGCGGGCTTGGGGAGGAAACCAAAACCCAAAATCACTTAGCCACCCCGTCACTTGCGTGCAATCAGGGTGGCTAGGGCATTAAACTATGCTCTAGGTCGCCAGACTGGTTTAGGCAGTTTGGGGGCTTAGTTGCTCGCTTGGTATTGCTAGTACCGGCGAGCAGCGCTAAGAGATCTTGAGTTTTGTTTGAGTCGCCGCTGTGAGGTCCAGCGAGTGGAGCAACGGCTTAATTACTGACGATAGAGCGATTGTGTCGCTCCGTCAATGATTTTTTTAGGTTCTTTAAATTTGTTCTGAAGTACGAAATGGGGGGATGGGTGCGATGGGATGGGCGCGATCGCAGTTTCACATATCGCGATCTTATCTCTGTCCTCCGTCCTCCCTCCTCTGTCTTCTATCCTTAAATTTTCTCCGTCCTCCGTCCTCTCTCCTCCGTCTTCTATCCTTAAATCTGTCGTTTCTCAATTTCGCTGATCGGCAGTAGCAGCGTCTCTTCAATCTCTTGTCGCGTCGCTTTAGTCACGTAGCAGTCGCTATTGAGGCAGTCGACTAGCAGTTTACTGGCGTCGTCATACTGCTGCAGCTTCTCTGTTTGCGCTTCAGTAAATTGCCAGTTATGACCAATATTCCGATGTTCGATCATAGCAGCCCGGAGGCTATCGGCCCAAGCTTTTCCACGCTCTTGCCACCATTGCCGAAATGCCTCAAAATCTTCAAGCTTCGGCAGTTGAGACTTTAGCGTTTCAAGCTTAAGCTTTAATTCGGGATCATACTTGTCAGCGAGGTCGCGGGCGCGGGCGAGGTCGAGGGCGAGGTCGCGGGAGAGGGCGCGGGTGCGGGAGAGGTCGAGGGAGAGGGCGAGGTCGCGGGAGAGGTCGCGGGAGAGGTCGAGGGCGCGGGTGCGGGAGAGGTCGAGGGAGAGGGCGAGGTCGCGGGAGAGGTCGAGGGCGAGGTCGCGGGAGAGGGAGAGGGCGAGGTCGCGGGCGAGGTCGCGGGAGAGGTCGCGGGCGAGGGAGAGGTCGCGGGCGAGGTCGCGGGCGAGGGCGAGATAAAAAGCTCGAATAGCCGCTGGTTTATACACAGCGTCTACTGTTTTAGCTTTCTCGGCCAGCCAAGTTAGAAGCGCTTGCAGCTCTGGCTCATTCATAAGCTGATCAATTCGCTGCTTCATCAATAGCAGCAGACTATCCGTTTCTGGCAGCATCCCCACTGCGAGCAAAAAGATTTCTCGATAGCGCTTTTCGGTCACATGCGCTGCCAGTTGTGCTAACGCCGTCTGCAGCTGGGCAGTTGGGCTGACAATCTGTTTCGCTGTGAAATATTCTTGAAACGTCAGATGCGAAAAAGAGTAAATTCCTCTGGCTCGCTCTACTAGCAAGCCGTGCTGCGCTTCGATCGATTTAAGCACGGCTTCACTATCGAGCTGCAGCGCCTCTTCATCCTCATTTGCGCCTGGCAGATTGCG
>JAAHIA010000633.1 GCA_010671975.1 Leptolyngbya sp. SIO4C1
TTACTGACTCATCGAGTTGGGGAACTTCCTCAGGCGATGCGCGATACTCCGCAGGAGTGGCTTTGCCATCGCATAGAATCCTTGCCCCTAGCAACCTTGGAGAATCTAGGTAAAGCGCTGCTGGATTTTGAGGAACTGACGGATTTACAGGCATGGCTGGAAAATATAGATGGGCCAGAGAGCGAGGCGGCTGCGCCGGGTTAGGCCGGTAGACGATTCGGTTGAAACAACTTAGATGGCAGTAGTCAGTTCATAGGGAAGAGGTAATAGGGAATAGGGAATAGGGAACAGATGAGACGATTCCCCGCTCCCCACTCCCTACTTACGCAAAGATGCTGTACAGCCCCGTCACGCCTTCGACGACGCCGATTAGCTCATTACTCTTCGTCAGCACCAGGGTGTCGTTGTTCAAATCAAAGAACTTGACGTCGCTGGGCGTAAGGCCACCGAGGCTAATTTGGTCAGTGCCGACCTCGAAGTCGGTGATGATATCTACGCCCTGGGCGATGCCGAGGACAAACTGGTCAGCCCCAGCGCCGCCGGTGTAGGTGTCGTCACCGAGGAGACCGTCGAGGAGGTCATCGCCGTCGGTGCCCATGAGCATGTCATCGCCGTCGGTGCCGGTGAGGTCGCCGCCCGTGCCGCCACCATTGCCCTCAACGAGGGTGGCGGTGAGGTCGTAGTCGCCGAAGAAGACGCCCACCTCTGGGAAGGTCCAACCACTACCGCTGCCTTCTACATTGGGGTCGTAGTTGCGGTTGCCCAAGGCACTGACACCAATGTAGTAAGTGCCTGCTTCTGAAGCCGTGAACTCCAGATAAGGGTCGCGCGAGAAGTCTTCACCGGGCGCGGCACCATCGCTATTAGCAGCGAGCTCGTTGCCCTCCTCGTCAAATAACCGCAGTTCAGTGTCAGGCTTTTGAAGTATGTCCTCAAAAGCTGGAAACACAACTGGTCTAAAGTTGAGTGTTTCAGGACGAATCTCTTCTGTGTTAATGTCGAGGCTGACGGTTTGGCCAGCTTCGAGATTGAATGAATAAAAGTCAACATCTTCACCCAGATCGAGAAAACCTTCGTTGACGGCTCCGCTAAGAGAAACAACAGGGTTATCAGAACTCAGACCCAAAGCGTTAGCCTCAGGCAGCGTGTCGTTACCTTCCACCTCTTCAGGAACACTTAACTGGTCAATGCTATCGACAAGTGTAAACGTTGCTTCGGTGGCGGCGGCGTTAAGCTCATAGCTATCGCCTGGTTCAAGGGTAAAGATAGCGGTTTCACTCCCTTCATCTACACCATCGTCCAGAACAGGCAAGCTAACTGTCGCTTCTTGCTCAGTAATCGTGAGGTCAAACCCATCATCGCGTACAGCAGCAATACTGCCCCCGGTTACTTCAATGGCATCTAAGTCAAAATCACTCAAAGAAGATGCATTAACAGTAACAGTTAAGCCTTCCGCAGGTGGCGGCGCACCAAGGCTGAAGGTGTGAATACTGACGGTACCCTCTGGTTCAACTAAGGTAGTGCTTCCTTCGTCTGCCGCAGTAGAAGCCGTTAGGCCGACTTGAATCTTAGAATCAGGATTGTCAAAGATTCTGAAATTGATTTCACTTGCATCCGGATCGATGGTGTAGCCATCTTGTGGCTGTAGGGCGAAGTCTAGAGCCAGAATTCCTTCTTGAAAATTATCTGGGTCGAGCGCGGTATCGACCGACAGTTCATCAAAAACTGAGAGGGTAATCGTAGCTGTTTGCTCGGTGATCGTGAAGAAAAAGCCGGATGCATCTGCGTCTGGGATTGGAAAGTTTCCGCCACTAATCTCAGCGTTTAAAACATCGAACTGACTAAGCGAACTCCCCACTACTGGATCAACGCCGCTATCGATGAATACAGTCAAACCCTCAGGAGGAGGAGGTTCAGAGAGCGTGAAGGTCACTGTTGTTTCTGTACCTTCTGTCTCAATCAGCTCTGTTTCACTAGCTGTTACGCCTACGACAATAGAGGAGTTGCCACCACCAGTAGAGGGCGGCACATCAGCAAGCGAATCGTAGTAGGTTACCTCTGCGGTTCCAGCATCAGGGGCAACTTCGTAGCCTTCTCCGGGCTGCAAGAAGAAGGTGACATTTTCGGCACCATCTGTCTCTAATGGCTCAAAGGCATCTGCTAGGTTTCCATAAAAATCTGGCCAAAATTCCTGAGGATTAGCAGCTTCGTAAACAACA
>JAAHIA010000634.1 GCA_010671975.1 Leptolyngbya sp. SIO4C1
GTTTGTGACTAGCCAGTCATATGACTGGCTAGTCACAATATAGCATCAAAGCGATAGATCCGCATGTCAGTGTTGATTTATATGTCTTTAGGCAGACTGTCATGAGGTTTGGTCACCGTTTGCGGGTATAATCAACCCATGGGGTACGGCCCCGACTCTTGCAAAATCCAGCCATGAGGCTGAAATTATTGATATAGCCGAGTTTCATCCGCCGAAGTCTATCCCCTTAAAGAGAATGCACTAACTAACGCACGTTATCGACGGATGTAATTCTGTTCATCGGAGTGACTTGCTTTTTATCAGCACCCATCTTCGGAGCCATCAGGCAAGATTGAGCTGCCAAGAAACTCCATAGCGATCGCTGACCCAACTGAACTTCTTGCTAAAGCCGTAATTGTTGAGGGGCATAAGTTCTGAACCTTGGCCGGTTAGGGCTTGGTGTACTTCTTCAAGTTCTTCCATTGATTCGCATTCTACAAACAATGATATTGCGGGCGTGAACGTGAATTGATGTTCTACATGGCTATCGATTGCCATATGCTCCACACCGTTGAGCGTGAATTTTGCAGCTTTAACTGATCCTTCTGGTTCATTCTCATCCGCGCCATATCGCTGAATGCTGACAATTTCCGAGTTTCTGAACAGCGAGGTATAGAAGGTAATCGCTTCCTCAGCTTTTCCAGCCTGCTCTCCCACAAACATTAAGAATGTCGTAATTGATTTCATAAGTTGACCCTCAAATAAAGTGATTAGATCTCCCCTCCTGGCTGCGGTGCTTTCAATTAACCCATATTGGAACATTCAAGGCTGTGCAGTTCTGGGCGTTAGCTGGACGTAGAGACATGGAATGACGATTAGCGCGATGCCTGTAGCTGCGATTAGACCGAAAATGATGGCACTACAGAGCGGCATCCAAGTAGGGTCACTGAAGGCTAGCGGAATCAAGCCGATGATGGTAGTAATGCTAGTTGTCAAAATAGGGCGCAGTCGGTCCGCCGCGCCGTTTGCTGCGGCTCTTTTTACACTCATCCCTTCTGCCTGATAACTGTTCATCGTGTCCACCATCACAATTGCGTCGTTCACCACAATGCCCACCAGCGCAATGATGCCGATGAAGGTAGTAAAAGAAAACGGAATCCAGGCAAGAAAAGACCCAAGTAAGGTACCGATGAGTGCTAGCGGAATTGTCAGCAGAATAATGAACGGCTGGCGGAACGAGTTGAGTTGAAGGACCAGCACGGCAAACACCATAAAAATCGCTAACCCTAACGCCTGCCCTGCCGATCCAAAAGTTTCTGCCTGCTCAGCGGATTCACCACCAAAACTATAGCGGTAGCCAGTTGGCCACGACGTTTGCATCTTGGCAAGTTGGGGCTCCAGAGCTGCGAGAATCTCTCCAATAGTCGTGTTACCTGACGTTTTCGACAGTACTTTGACGGTTCTTTCGCCCCCAGCGTGGGTAATAGATAGCGCAGTTTCTCCCTGAACTGCTGTGACAACCAGGCCAGCGGGGATAACAGGTTTATCCGGATTTGACCCAAAGAAACGAATTAGACTTAGTTCGTCTCGCCGGGTTGGGCCACCAACCGCTCCATCCCGAGACGGCCAAGCAGTGCTCAGCAGAAGCTCAATGTCTTCTCGATTACCGCCCACGGCGAAGTCCCCCACTTGAGTTGCACTCATGTAATACCTGGCCTGGGTTGTGAGTTCGTCTTCAGTTAAGCCGTAGAAGTCTAGTTCTTCCCGATTGGGGATGAGCCTGAGGTCACTCCGGAGCGTGCCTAAATTGTCGCGAACGTCGGATGTGCCGGGAATCTGTCTCAGTTCATCCTGCACCTGAGCGGAGATTTGTCTTAGCTGAGCGATATCGCTGCCTGAAATTTCGATGACGATGGGATCTCCTGCCCCAGTAGAGCTTTCTGTGTTAAGGGTTAAGGTTGAACCCGGATAGGACCGTACGGCGCTAGTCAGTTCTCTTCGTAGCGCCTCAGCGTAGAAATCAGAGGTCTCAGATCGCACTTCTGCGGGGGTCAAGACGACGGAAAATCCAGATAGGTAGCTGCCGTCACTGGGCTGCAGCGTACCTGAGCTAACTAGCGTATTGCCCTGACCGGTGTATTTGATGGTGCTTTCGATGTAATCTTTCTGGCGTAGCAGTTCGCCGAGATCATCTGCAATCGCTTGAGAAACGGCCAGTGTGGTTTGGGGTGGCAT
>JAAHIA010000635.1 GCA_010671975.1 Leptolyngbya sp. SIO4C1
CCTATGACGCGGAGCGTCATAGGCAAGCACGCTGCCATCTTCAATGTTGTATATCCAACCGTGTAGTGAGAGATCGCCACGATATAGGCGCGAGTGAACCGCTGGATAGGTGCGAAGATTCTCAATCTGGGTCAAAACATTTTCGGCGACTAGCGTATTCAGCTTTTCAGTCTTCTCGAGGTTTGAGTAGTTATCTTCCACGAGCTGGCGGGTAGCTTCAGTATGCTTTAGCCAGCTGTAGACCAGCGGCATTTTTTCTTCGAGCTCACCGACCTGCAGCAGTCCCTTCATAGCACCGCAGTTGGAATGACCGCAGATAATAATGTGCTCTACTGCGAGCGATTTCACGGCATATTCAATCGTAGCCCCTTCGCCGCCGTTAGTTGAGCCGTACGGTGGGACGATATTACCGGCGTTGCGAATCACAAAAAGCTGCCCTAGCTCAGATTGAGTAATCAGCTCAGGATGAACTCGAGAATCGGAACAGGTGATAAAAAGAATGTTAGGACTTTGTCCTTTAGCCAGCTCTGCCATCAGCGCCTGATGCGCTGGAACATAGGTCTCTTGAAACTGTTGTAGTCCTGACAGTAGCCTTTTCATAAGCAGCCTCCGACTGAATCAACCCACGGTGCTTCTGATTATCATCTCATATCTTTGAGACTATTATGGTAAAGCTATCCTTATCAAACTGATTAGCGATCGCGCTGGTCCCGAGCCCAGCCGCTGGGCCTCAGTCGTTCAATAAAGCTTCCCGCTATGATGCAAAGGCTGCGCGCTGGAGAATAGGGCATGACTTTGCCGACGACTATGCCAAAGATTGAGGCAATCTACACTGACGGGGCCTGCTCAGGCAATCCAGGTGCTGGTGGCTGGGGCACCGCTATCTATTTTGAGAACGGTTCGGTGCAGGAGCTCGGAGACAGTGAGCCGGCAACGACGAACAATCGGATGGAAATGCAGGCTGCGATCGCGGCGCTACAGTTCCTGCACAAAAACTCAGTGTCTCAACCAGTAGCGCTACATACCGACAGCGAGTATTTGAAAAAGGGCATTACTCAGTGGATTCAAGGCTGGAAACGAAAAGGCTGGAAGAATGCAGCTGGCAAGCCCGTGCTCAATCAGGATCTGTGGAAAACGCTAGATGACCTCGTGAATCAGCTGAGAACAGAAAATAATACTAAGATTGAATGGAAATATGTTCGAGGACATGCTGGCAATCCTAGAAACGAACGCTGCGATGCGATCGCTCGCGCATTCGCTGCACAGCAGCCTATTCGACTGAGCCAAGCGGCGCTGAAATCGGTTAGCGACTGTGCTTCGTCACCCGAAGCTACCGAAATCAACTGTAACACTACCCATCAAAAGGGGGAGACATCAGCGCTAAAATCCTACGATGGGAATTGCTCAGAAGGAGAGCTTACTGTGGCCGATTCAGACAGTCCTCAGGCATATGAGGCCATCAGGATCAATCGACTCCGAGACTCGCTAGAAACGCTAAAAATTGCAGACGAAGTTTCAAAGCAAGGGTATTTGATTACCAGCGCTGAACTTGCTGACCTAATGGATGTGAACGCCAGCGCTGTTACTAGCCGTGGCGACTATTGGGCCTGGCGAAACTGGACGGTATCTAGAATTCGTCGTGAAGGCAATCAGATTTTATGGCAGCTGGAGCGAATTGATGAGTAAGCAGTCGTAGCTGACTGCTGGTTAAAAAATCCTGATTATTCAAGAAGCCCTTCTACCAGCGTAGAAGGGCTTCTTTTTAATCTCTAGGTAATCTCTAGGTAGCTAGAGATACAGCCTTAGAGCGCAGCTATCATTGGCCACGCTCTAGCTCATTTAGCCAGCAATAGAAGGGGCTGTCAGAGCAACCGGTGCAGCTTCAGCTGAGGCCAGGTCAAGCGGGAAGTTGTGAGCATTGCGTTCATGCATCACCTCTAGACCTAGGTTGGCTCGGTTGAGCACATCAGCCCAGGTGCTGATGACTCGGCCTTGAGAATCTAGCACCGACTGGTTGAAGTTGAAACCGTTGAGGTTGAACGCCATCGTGCTGATGCCGAGTGCGGTGAACCAGATACAAACTACCGGCCAAGCCCCCAAGAAGAAGTGCAGGCTGCGGCTGTTGTTGAAGCTGGCATACTGGAAAATCAGACGGCCGAAGTAGCCGTGAGCAGCCACGATGTTGTAGGTCTCTTCTTCCTGGCCAAACT
>JAAHIA010000636.1 GCA_010671975.1 Leptolyngbya sp. SIO4C1
TCAATTATCTGGCAGGCTTCTACCAGATTGTTGGGAATGTTTAAGGCTGCCGCGATCGCGTTGGCGGTGCCGCGCGGGACAATTCCCATCGGAATGCCGGAGCCAATAAGGGCATTGGCTGTAGCAGAGACCGTACCGTCACCACCGGATGCAATCACTAAGTCAGCGCCCTGACTCAGGGCCTGCTCCGCGAGCGTGTGCGCTGCTTGTTCGGGCGTTGTCTGATGAACAATCACCTCAAACTTAGCGGAAAGCTGCGATCGCAGACAGTCTAAATCGGTCTCGGCGTCTCCTCGACCAGAAATGGGGTTGAAAATGAGATGAGCAACAGACGTCATAGAAACTATCAAACATACTAGGCTTGACCGTTAGCCGCACCAGCCGCGTCTTTGGTCTGGTAGTCGTCATAGCGATCTTGATCAAAGAAGTAGACGCTGCGAATCGGATAGGGAATGCTAATATCCGCGCTGTCGCAGGCCCGCTTGAGCGCCATAATTACCTGAGTTTTAGTACGGCGAACATGCTTAATTTCTGGCTTAGTCCAATAGCGTACTACTAAATTGATTGAACTGTCTGCAAATTCTACGATATCTATTTCTGGAGCCGGATCTGAGCGCACCTGGTCGATCTGTCTAACGGCAGAGAGCAGCGTTTCGCGCGCCATCGGTAGGGGCGTGTTGTAGTCAACGCCAATGGTTAGATCGGTGCGACGATACGGTCGCGCCGTCATCACCTGAACGGGACTCGTGAACACAACTGAGTTAGGAATAAAAACTTCCTCGCCCTGATAGGTGCGGATCTGGGTTGAGCGTAGGGCAATGCTTTCTACTGTGCCTTCAAACCCTTCTACAATAATCTGATCGCCAATTGAAAAAGGCTCTTGCAAGAGCAACAAAATGCCGGCCAAAAAGTTTTTAAAGATGTCTTGAAACGCAAAACCAATGGCAACGGAGCCCAATCCCAGCAGGGCTACGATATCGCCTAGCCGCAGGCCCGGAAAGGCTAAAATACAGGCAAATAGGATGCCAACAATCCAGGCAGTGACGTAGCTAGTCTGGACTAGCAGCGACTGCAGCGATAGGCTGGTGAGCGTCTTCGTGGCGACTTTGCGAATGACTCGCCGCACGAGCCCAGCCACAAAGCGCGTCAGCGCCAGTACGATGACTGCCATCACAACGCCTGGCAAAAATGAAACGCCCTGGCCTACCAGATTGACGGCAGTTTCTTGAATTTCTTGAATTATGACATCCATATAGAAGCCTATCTGCTCTTACAAAGTCTGCTTTAACGCCTTTAAATATACAAAAAGAGCCCCCCGAAGGGAGCTCTCTGCTCAAATTACGTCGCTACCACCATTTGCGATCGCCGTCTTTGTCAACGCGCGCCTGGCGAATCACGTCGGACAGCTCTTCCGCGTCCTCGACATGGTGCAGTGCCTTCTTCTCTCCGTTTTCGTCTTCTACCTCGACGTACTCTGGAACTTCGGCAATTTGGCCGGTAACATCGGCATATTCAACCGCTGTCTCTTCGACCTTTTCCTCGACGGATTCGTTGGGCTTTAGCCGATCGCCTGGATTGACGGTATCAGTTGGCTTTTCCATAATTTCCTCCTAAACTTCTCTGCTAAACACTATTAAGCTTGAGACGGGCAAGTTTAAAATGGGCAAATTTGAGACGAGCTGCTTGGCTAGGCCGATTCCCAAAGTTCGCGGACTTCGCCGGGCAGCACACCGGCAATCTCTTTGACTCGCTCAGCCGATAGCTCCTCTTTGGTCGCCGAGAAAACAGCTTTGACCACCGTCTTGGGACCGGTTGACTCTGGAATGCTACCTTCTTGCTTAATCCGATAGAAGAAGGTGTCATCGTCAAACTTAAGCGGCGGACGAATATTACTCAAAAACCGAACTAGCGGGTTTGTATCCTGCCAAAGCTTGGCTAGGTCCTCGTGTAGGGCCTTCTCAGAAGCCTCCGGTAGCGTATCTTCATGCAGTTCGCTAGCAACGCGATCGGCAGAGTCCGTGCTCATCAGATCTCGCATTGTGCGGTAAACAACTTCGGTCACGTCGCGCGCATCGTACAGATCGCCGAGATTGCCCTTGAGCTTCACCTTCTCTAGAAAGGCCATATCCTTAGTTGCAATCGGCGTAGTCGGCCCGGTCTTCAAAGATTCGGGCGGATTTTCCTGCATCTGCTTCAGCAGCTCAGTCCC
>JAAHIA010000637.1 GCA_010671975.1 Leptolyngbya sp. SIO4C1
CTGGGCTTCGGCGGCATGGCCAGCGCCGCTGGCGTCGGCGACGACGTGGTCACCTTCTTCGACATGGCCGGCAACCAGATCGGCCAGGACATCACGCTAATCTTGCTGTCAGGCTTGTTCTTAAACCTGTTCAATCTGTTACCCAGCCAGCAGAAGAATGATTTGGAGCAATCTTGAAGATTTAAAGCAAAGCATTCAAGACTCCACTGTTCTTATTACCGGTAAGAACAGCAATAGATTCGGCACTGGATTTGTCATTCGTCAATATCAGGGAGTCGCTCGCGTACTCACTTGCGCCCACGTGCTCAAGGATGTTGGCGGCATTGAATCAGCTTTAGTGGATGGCGAGCCCGTTGACAATATTGTTTCTAATCCTTGCGACGATCTTGACCTCGCTATTTTAGTCGTTGGCAATCTTTGGAAGAATGCATTAGAGCTCAGTGAAGAAGCCCCCCATTCGGGGCAAGCCTGCCTAGTTGCCGGCTGGTACAGGCGCTCTATCTCCGTTTCTACTGAAGGCGGTTATAAAAAGGACTACGAGGAAACGTTAAACTCAATTGAGGGATGGCTCGATCAATCGGCTCAAATTGGTATATCCAAGATTAGTACTTGGAAATTAAGAATTGGTGAGAAAGACTCGGTAGCGGATCACAGCGACAGCGAGCTAGCGCAAGACAGTCTTTTGCAGCCTGGTCGCAGCGGTTCGCCTGTGGTGAACATGGCTACTGGCAAGGTCATCGGCATTGTCAGACAGGAAGAAGACGAAGGTAAATCTGGGTGGGCGATCGCAATACAAGAGCTACAGCGAATCTGGCGTGCGGTTGATCCTCATAAACTCTACGAATGCCTGTCTGAACTTGGCTACGGAGAGCAGGAAGATCTCTTTGATGAAATGCTCTGGAAACCGCTTTCAACCAGTGCATTTTTAGTTCGAGGAGAATCGCCCGACTATGGACAAGACTGGTTAGTGAAGCGGCTGAGAGAAAAGTTCTTATCTACGCCTAATCTTCTGATTTACAAAATCGATTTAGCCAGTCGGATTCGTGGTGGCAATGTGACTGAAGTATGGCAAGATCTAGCTAAGCAGATACGATTCACCTCTAGGCGTAGAGGATCAACTCATGAGATCTCTCCACAAAATATTATCGATAGAATATATGAGCAAAACAAGACAAAGCATATTGTCTTCATATTTACTCATGTCAACAGTCTTTCTAAAACCATATTTAATCGCTTGATTAAGGAAGTCTGGAAGCCAATTCTGGAGTACCCTCAGGAATCTCCTAATAAAAAGACTCATACAAATAAACTAATTGTATTTTTTGTTGACTACTTAAACAAATTTGAAACTTGGAATTTGGACATCGATACTGAAGAGGTTTCTGATTTATCAAAGATTGAGTGTTTTAGTAGCACCGAACTGCGTCAATGGTTTAACCATCATCAAAGTATCTTGCCCCCGTTAAATAAAAGCGTCAAAGAACATATTCGCACTTTAGTCAAAACAGTTCTAGAATTTAGTCAAGACGGCATACCTGACTATGCAATCCAAGCTATCTGTGATCAATGTGATTATGAATATGGAGAGTTGGAAGAATGGTTGAAGCTTTAGATCTTCAAAGCTTTCCTAGTAATATTTACACGGGTGAAACGCAGCCGCAGCCCGATGAACGGTTTCAGGGGCAGCCTATCTATCCTTACGTCCCTAGCAGCGAGCTAGTTGATGCGGTTAATCTCGCCATTTATCTGAAGCGTCCCTTGCTGCTTAAAGGAGAACCTGGCTGTGGAAAGACCGAGCTGGCACGCGCTGTGGCTTATGAGTTAGCGTTAGAGTTTATTCCTTTTCCAGTTAAGTCAACCAGCCGGGCTAGAGATTTACTCTACACCTATGACTCTGTAGCCCGCCTACGAGATGCCCAGCTCGCTAACTCTGGAGAAGTCGTTAGAAGAAATGCGTTTGATTATGTCAACTTTGGCCCCCTTGGCAAAGCCTTTTATGAAAATAGGAAAGCCGTTGTTCTAATCGATGAAATTGATAAGGCCGATATTGATTTCCCAAACGATCTGCTGTGGGAGCTAGAGCGATCTGAATTTGAAATTGTAGAGCTACCTGATAATCACGAACATCGAAAGGTATCAGCCGATGAGACAGCCAGGCCGATTATTTTTATTACTAGCAAT
>JAAHIA010000638.1 GCA_010671975.1 Leptolyngbya sp. SIO4C1
CCGACCTACAGTCCGCCGCCTGCTTGTGCCTCAAAGAAAAAGCAGCGACAGTTGGACTGCCGCATTGAGTTCGATAGGATCACTCGTTTCTCAGGCTGAGACCAACTTAGTTTTCTGCACCACTAAGCTGCATAGGGTTTCGTTGCGCTCCATACGGATGCTTGCAACGCTCTCAGTAACCCCAATTCTTAGCGTTGACGCTGCACTAGCCCATATTTCCTGACTTTAAAATGAAAAGGTGAGGATCTTATGAGGAAATCAAAAAAACTGGCGGATTATTGGCAAGATTCATTCATTCACTTGCTGCCGCCGCCTAACGATTGAGTTCAGCGGCGGTTGGGCCTTTGGCATTCTCCTCCAAGGATTTTTATTTCGCCGCTGCAACGATTTGTTAGCTAGCTACTTGACGCTGATTTAGCCATCGTTGAAACGATTTCTGGCTTTCTCCCGATGGTTGTCCAAAAATGATGTTTTTTACACTAACATCTTCGTCAAGCTGATTCCAATGAATACCTTCGCCTTTGCCAATGAACCGCCAATTTTGCCGCTCTTCTATAGAACCATGTAATAGACGTGGATACCATGCTAGCGGTACAGAAATAGTACGACCATCCGACAGGTCAACAGATAAGGCATCATCTGTTATTTCGATCGCTTGAATTTTAGGGATGTCTAGCGAATCAATTATCAAAGAAGTCATACCAACCTTCTAATAGTTGCTCTTGGTGTTCCTCGACCAGCTTATGAATACGATTTATTTCTTTACGACTAAATCCATTGTTATTTTGAAGGCGAACTGGAGTAAGCCAGAACTTGGTTTCGTCCTTGTCGCGTTCAATATGTACATGGGGTGGTTCATCACGGTCTCCAGCGTAGCAGAAAAACCTATATGGCCCAATCGTTAAGAGGGTAGGCATTCAGAAGATTCTATGAGTGCGTCACTAGACAATAGCTAATTTGGACTATCAAGTCTAGCAAGATATAAATTCCTCAATATGGCGACCTATCCACTGAACTCAACTAGTTAGAAATGAGCTAATGCAACGCTGAGCATTGGTATTTAGAGATCTAGATCAATCAAGTGATTATTTTTCATCAAAATGCCTACAAAAATTTCTGATACCTACTCTAGAAATTATTAGAGCAATCCATCCCCACAGCATGGGTTGAAGAGGAATAGCTAAAGTTCCTGCTATTGATAAGGGAGCTAGTATCGATATTGCAGTATTGGTAATTTCAAATACATCGTCCGAGAGACCCTGAAGAGATGGACATAAATTATCCTTGATATCTTTCCACTGAATCAGTCTTTTAGCAACTTGCTCACTATCGTAGACAGTAATTGCTGAAGTTTCTGCAATTTTAGTTTTCTCCCGCTCAATTACCTCTTCTGATGCAGAAGAGGATACATCAGATACGAGCCAAACTTCTTTTGAACCTAATTTTGCTTTAAGAAGTTGTTCAATATGATCTATCTCCTGCTGTCTTGATGGAGGATCAGAGTTGGCTTCAGGCTCACTAATAATTCGAAATGGATCGAAATTTACTAACCGTTCATCAGCAATCGGTTGAAGAAGATAAATACTTTTAATAACCTCGTTTTGAAAATAATTTAAATCGACCTGCTTAGCTGTGCGTAATTCTTCTTCATTCAACCTTACTTCAGCAGGAAGTTCCCAATTCAACCTACCTAATATTGGATCAAAACTAGAATAGCCTGACATAATGGCTCCTTACTCGACTGTCCAGGGCTGCTCAGCTCCTTGTCACTGGCACTGCTTTTCTATTAGAAGTAAATCCTAACAATTAATTCACGAGACATGATATCACTCAGGAACGAAGCCAGCTAACGATCGAGCTGAGCCGCGAACGCCGTCGAGTACGACGTCGTCGGGCTAGCGGTGTTCGTCGGCTCCAGCGAGTTGCTATGTCGCACGCTGTATAAGGATTCCCATGTGCTAACAGAGATATGTTGCGTGCCGATATAGCTCATTATTAGAGGGAAAGTTTCCATCTAAGATCCCTATACGGGTAAATAGGCAGAAAAATTTCCACCTAAGATCCTGTTTTGGGCAGATAGGTGGAACTATGTCCACCTAAGATCCCCATACGGGTAAATAGGTGGAATGGTTCAGTATAATCATCCCTCCGATTCCAGGCTGGATTTGTTTAGAGTTTAT
>JAAHIA010000639.1 GCA_010671975.1 Leptolyngbya sp. SIO4C1
GCTAGATGGCAGGTGATAATGGCGCGGCATTTGTCACATTCGTCGAGCAGATCTTGAATCTGCTTGACCACCTGAGATCGAACGCCGCTGTTAACTTCATCCAAGCCATCTAGCAGCAGCAGCAGCTTCCCCTGCTTCAGGCTCTGCGCTACAAACCGCTCTGCTTTTGGGAAGCCGTCTCGTCGAAAGGCAGCGACCAGTTCTTGAATCAGCGCCTCTCGCGACAAATCAGGATCGCTGAGCCGATGCAGCTCTAGCAGCACCGGCACCGGACGGTCAGAGAGCATATTTAGCTGATTGCGCCCATAGGTAAGGGCAACATGCTTGAGCAGCATCGTCTTACCCGAGCCGGGCTGCCCCGTCACCATCAGCCGGCGATGCTCGGTAATGGCGCGATAGGCGTCAATCTCTGAGGTGACACTGGCCGAACCTGCAACCTTGAGCGGCACAAACACCTCAGCCATCTCTAGCGGACGATTAGGCCGAAAAGGAATCCTTAGCTGCGCGTGCTTATCAACGAGCGACCTACGATAGCGGTTGAGCGCGGTGGTTTGTAGAAACTTGGTGCCGGCGAGCTGACTGTATAGCCAGTCTAGGATGGCCTCAATCAGCTGAGTGATTCTATCTTTGAAGGCTGCGCCGATGATGCCGAGCAGCGACATAATCGCCAGCACCACCGATGCCTGATTTGGCAGCAAACCAGCCCACGGGCCAGGCTGTAAGGTCTCCTGAACCTCGATATATTTTTCTTCGTAAAAATTAGCAATCTCTCGCTTTGAGAGCCCCACCTGCTCACCATCTTCTGCATACAGCTCAATCATGTGCTGCGTCTGCATTGAAGTATTGGTCTTCGCATGGCGAGCGGCCGTTGCCTCGATCTCTGTGACTAGCCCGCTGCGGGTGGGCGTCGTTTGCGGTCTAACCGAGGGGAGGGGGCTGAATGCGATCGCAGCCACCAAAGCCAAAGCAAACAGGCTGCTCAATCGCGCTTTCCGTCGCCGCATTCCGCTATTTAGACCCCTACCATAACGATTTGCCCCTATTATGACGAATTCCTATCGTGAATAGATAAAAGTAAATGTATTTATCAAGATTCTATGGTGCACAGACACCAAAGCTCTACAAACGGCTGTGCTATGAGTGCTATTAAATTTGTGCCAACATCCGCCCGCTTGTGACCAAAAAGAAGCCGCATAATCTGTTCGCATAATCTGTTCGCATAATCTATTCGCACAATCTGTTATCTTCTACAGACATCTCCCGGCTTGACTTATGCCTGCCTACTCACGTACCGTTAAACATTAAGCCGCCTCTGGTGGCCCAACACAGAACTCAATACTTTAGCGCCGCTCGCAGGTGTTCGCGCACCACACGAGCAGCTAGGCCCCCGAACTACTATCGCTAGTCGGAGGCTTGGGGGTTAGTTTACCCCCTTGCCACCCCGATTTGCACGTCTGTCGCGGGGTGGCTAAATCTTGGGTTCTGGTTTCCTGCCCCAGGTTGCCGCGAAAGCGGCGACCTGGGGCAAAAAGACCCATGTTGTTCACGTCATCAAGGAAACCAGAATGACCTTCCAATCGACAGACTCAGGCGCAGGCGCGCCACCCATCAGCGTGCCCCCCGTCGCCACCGGCAAATTCGAGACCCTGCGCCTGATCGCCATCGGCAGCCTACCCGCCGTCCAAATCACCATCAAAAGCCTACACAAACACGGCTACGCCGAACCCAACGACTGGAGCAAACCCCTCCCCACCGGCCGACCCAACGAAGTCCTAGCCATCCTCACCAAAAAACTCCACCTCGAATAGCCCCACCCGCAATAAACCAATCCCACCCACGCTGCGCCCGCAGCCCCAGAAACCCTACCTCGAAATAGCCCCAACAACACACGTCCCAACAGCGTCGCGACCACTGCCCGCAGCGCGAACGCGCGTGTCCCCACCGCATCCCCAAACCGCACCCTACGCCATTCACCAAAACCCTCTTATCGGGATTATTAAGGCGACGCTCGCCTTAATCGGCAAGGGGTGCGGGGCACGCCGGTGCGCCCTGCGCAGAAGCTCCGCTATTTACCCGCATATCCGCCTTACCATCCAACATCTCAAATCTCAAATTCTCAGCCCTCTCTCACCTACTACCCCAAAACCCCTGATAAAGTAACCA
>JAAHIA010000064.1 GCA_010671975.1 Leptolyngbya sp. SIO4C1
CGAGGCGCAGGTTGCCTTCTTTGACGAAAGACTTCAGTGAATCGAGGTCAGCCCCGCCGATGGGCTTGGTGCTAGCGTCAGCGCCGACTACAGCTCTGGAAAAAGCGTCAAGCATCGAGCTCTCCTTGTATGTAAAAAACACTCTCAAAAGGTGACGTGCAGCTGTGTAAGCTGTGTCAGCTTTGACCATACCCAATCGGCTTCACCTGAGTCTCTTCTATGAGAAACAAAGCAATATTCTGTTACATTACTAAGTTTTATTTCTGAGGTGCTGCCGACCGGATTTCAGCTCAAATACGCTCGTCGAAGCGCGTGCGAAAGCTGCCATACTTAATCCAATATTGCTGCAGGTTGTGGTGCGGCGTATGTAGACTGGCCTTGGCCTGGTAGAGCACCACGCGGCGGTGATCGCCAATCCAGATTTTTTTGACGGGCTCGACGCAGATCAGGGTGCCGCCAAGCGCTGTAAGGCAGTCCTGAAACTTCTCGATACTGGAGTATTCAACCGTCTCGAAGATGAAAAAATTTCCGGTTCGGATCAGGTGACGACTCCGAATCCATGCCTGCATTTTCTTTTGAGCTTCGGGTGGCAGCATGATCGGGGTGTCTAAGACGGGCTGAATCATAGTACCTATCCTAACTTTGAGATCAACGAAGCTGAATGGCAAGCGTCTCTTGCATAAATTTTTAGTGCATAAATTTGGCCCGTCTCGAAACCGGGTTGCTAGTCGGGCAGCTCGCTGGCGTAGCTGGCCTGCTTTTCAAACTGCAAGTGCCCCTCGGTTGAGCCCCAAACCCGCTCGTGCGAGTTTACATCCATGCCCTGATCGAGGCTCATCCAGGTAGTTTCGGTAATTTCGACATGGCTGGTGAGATAAGTCAGCCGACCGTCGCGCGGAATCAAGCAGGCATTGCCGGGCTCAACGCTGCCAATGAACTTGCTGCCCTCGCGCCTGAAGACCATAGCGCAGCCGTCTCGACGCACGGTTCGATCTGAGGGAATGGAGCGTAGAATCGACTGGTTATGACCTGCCCCGGCGTACATCAGCGCGTCCTGCAGCCCGTAGTTTTCAATATAGATATGGTCGCCGCGATCGATGAGCTGATGAATACCCTGGCGGTAGGGACGCCACAGGTCGTAGTCATAAGCCTGCTCTGAGTAGAAGCCAATGCCTGAAAAAAAGCCGGGCGGCAGCGGTCGAAAAAAGATACGAATATGGGCAAAGCGGCTGGGAGCAGCATCCGACTGCCTGCGGTTGCTAAAATCACCCGCCATCCAGCTGGCCAGCTGCCTAAGCTGACTGGTCTGCGACGAGGAATCAGAAGACACCGTCATGATGGACCGTTTAAGCGAATTTCTGAAGACAATGATGCCGTAGTCACACCGCGCCCGCTGCTGGTTTTGATTAGCGATACCCGAAACCGCAGGTTGGGCGTGGCAAACCAAATTTTTTCTTCGGCGGCTGCCCGATCGTAGGCGGTGGTCAAAATGAAGGTGCCATCTTCAGTAATGACGTAGTCGCCAGCAGCGGCCACCGTCTCGGCATAGCCCTGATCTCTGAGCAGCTTGCCGGTATTGGCGCGATCGCGATTCGGTACCGGCACTAGCACAGTCTCGCCTTTAAGTACCGTCTCTTCATCCCAGTCAGATTCGCCTTCCCAGCGCATTCTAAACGGGCTGACGATCTGCTTGGGCAAGACGCCGTACTGCTGACACAGCGTTACCACCTCTGGGTCGCTTATCTCAAGCGGCATGATATCTAACGTAGAGCGCACCTCCTCAAAGTGGCTAAAGGCCAGATGATGCGCGCTCCGCTGCGACTTCCAGCTGCCTAAAGACTGCTGCACAAAAGTTTCAATATCCATGTCTATCAAGCGGCGCAATCAAAGGCGGCTATCAACGTCAAGAATCAGAAGCCAGATCGAGCGGCTCTCGACCCCGACTTCTGACTCCTGATTTTAGCGGGTGATGCCTACTCTTCTGAAGCTGGCGGTGCTGCAGCTTCTGCAGGTTTAGAACTACCCGCGCCGACTACGGTCACGTTTGCGACTTTGCCGCCCATCGCGCCGATGTTGCGAATCGTCTGCGACATTTGACTATACGGCACTTTCACTTCGTAGTTACTGGTTTTCATCACATCTTGGCGACAGAGCTTGGTCACCTCGATAATGACTGAGCGATCGCGATAGTCGCTAATGGCGCTGCTGCCCGTCGTGGTCATGCCTGACATAGGGGTCTCCTAGGTTCTAAAAACATCTTAAAAACGCAGATAGCTCAGCCTAGATCGCCGTAATGCTGAGGATTGATCCGCCGCTCTTCTGGATATTCTGAATTTTGCTAGAAAGCTGGTCGTAGCCTACCTCATACGTGACGCGACTGCGCGGCGTGCGCAACCCGCCCGTATTGGCCCGAGTGACGCTGATGCGATAGCGGCTATTGCGACCGCCGCTGCCGTAGCCGACGCTCTTGGGTTCTTCAATCTTGGTGGGCAAGTTAGCGGCTAGATCGGTAATCAGTCGAGCCTTTTCGCCTGAGTTGTTGGCCGCGTTGCCGCCGACTAGCGCCAGCGTCCGGTTGAAGTTGACATTCTTTGCGCCGGTCATCGTTTTGCTACCGCGCAGATAGGGCACGGTGTCTTCGCCGTAGCTCTGCGTGTATTCTTCGCTATCGATGTAAGAATCGATTTCAGCGTCGTACCCATCCGCGTTGTAGATCTGTACGTGCTCTGAAATCTCACTTTGATCGGCCGGTGCCCGCCCCAGCAGATTCTTGAAGTTCATCTCAATGAAGCGGTAGGGCGAAGATCCTTCAAAAAAGAAGTAGCGATAGAGCTCAGACTTCGCAACCGCTCTAACAAAGCCCCGAACGGTGATGCTGCCGTCTCGCAGCAGCGACTCAGCCGTTGTTAGCGACTGGCCTTCTAAAACATAGTGGTTGCCTAAAACCTGCTTATAAACCGCTTTGATGACAATATCAAGATCTTCTTCAGTCGCGTTAGGACGCAGCTCAACTGGCTCAGGATTGGTTACCCAAATGGACATTGATGATTCTCCAACGTGTGATTGCCTATGGTGATTCGCAAGCAGCGAAGACGAAAGTTAGAAAGCGGACCCTTAGCTCAGCAAAGGTCCGCTTTGCAGAGGAGGACGCAGCGGCCTAAGCCAGCTCTTCAATGCTGACAATCTTGGCGCCAGTACGATGAATTCGCTGAATCTGGGGCGTCATTTTATCCGCAGACACAATGTATTCGTTATTGCTAACGCGGCGCGGCGCGTCAAATTTAGCGGCGGTGGTGACGATTTTAAAGCGCTTGGTAGTGCCGGAGTTCAAGCGAGTAGCGGCAGGCTTAACGCGATTGACCCTTTTCGCGCCAGCAACCTGCGCCTCTACCTGAGACGATCTCACCGCGCTGCTCACTTGCGCGGCCCCTCGATCAATCGCATAGATGCGGTTGTAGCTTGACTGCTTTTGACCTGTCTGAGTGGCTTTTGCCCGGTTGTAGGGCACCGTGTTTTCACCAAACGCGGCCTGATACTCTTCGCTATCGACATAGGAAGAAATTTCGGCATTGTAGCCTGACTCCACGCAGCGGCGAATGTGCTCAGAGACTTCCGCCTGATTTTCGGGTGCGCGACCCAGAAAATGCATGAAGTTAAGCTCGACAAATCGCGTCGGCGCACAGCGCTCAAAGTGGCGGGCTCGATAGAACTCAGACTGACCCACGGCTCTGACAAAATCGCGCACAGTGATGCTGCGATCGCGCAGCTGCGATTCAGCCGCAATCAGACGCTCACTTTCCATCACATGCGGATTGCCCAGCACGTGGCGATAAACCGCGCGAATGATCACGTCAATGTCTTCAGCGGTACTGGTAGGCCACAGTTCAAAGGTCTCGGGGGTTGACATCGCTTACTCTCCTAAAAATCGTTTCAACACAGCTTTTAAGTAGCAACGCCTAATCTAGGTCCAAGGTCGCGCTTGATAGACGGCGCTATACAAGACAGGTCAGGACGTAGAGGCGTAAAAGTCATTGCTAAAGTTAGAAAAGGAGCAACAGCGCCTAGCTAACCGGCGTGATACTGGCAATCACACCGCCCTGCTTATGAATGCGCTGATATTCCTGAGAGAGCCGGTCGTAAGGCACCAAGAAGACCTGATTAGAGCGACGGAACTTGGACGTGGTTCGCACGGTCTTGGCCCGGTAGCCGGTGACCTCAATCCGGTACACCTTACCGTTAGCCGTGGCACCGTAGCCCTGGCGCACGCGCGCATCGCGAGCCGGCTCTTGGAAAGACCAGCCGCTTGAAGCCCCTGAAGGCGGCACAACCGGCGTTGGCACGGCGTTGATCACATACGAATTCAGTCGCGGCTTGTTGCCGGTAACGCTGCCTTTCAAGGAGCTGCTAGAAGCACCGCGCACCAGCTCAAACGTATGCGTAAAGCCCACCATTGTCGGTGCCGCTTCTGACTTATAGCCGCGAATATAGGGCACCAGGTCTTCACCGAAATTATTTTGATACTCGTCGCTGTCAACGTAAGAATCAATATCAGCTTCAAAGCCTTCGCTGTCTAGAATGTCGCTGTGCTGCTTCATCTCGCCGTAGCCGCTAGGAGCGCGACCCAGGAAATGTCTGAAGTTGAGCTCGGTATAGCGGTAGCGAGGGCAGCCTTCAAAGAAGCGAGAGCGGTATAAGTCAGACTTGCCAACCCGGCGAACAAACTCACGTACGCTCAGATCGCCCTGCTTAAACTGCGACTCGGGCGTGGCTAGTCGCTCGCTCTCCATTACATAGGCATTGCCTAGCACCTGTCTGTAAACAGCTTGAATAATCGTGTCAAGCTCTGTGGCTGAAAGCCCGGGAACCCACTCTACCGGGGCGGTTTCATCAAATCGGCTGACGCCTAGTCTGGAAGCTGGTCCGAAAGCCATTAATGCGATCTCCTAGATGACAACAATGGACTGCTTTATTGCAAAATATTGAGGAATCAATCATGCAGTTCATCTGTCGCAGAGGCGACGCTTCAGCAGCTGACAAACTCCTGAGAGGCCTCTCTGGAAAGACGCTAGCGCCTCTGCAAACAAGCAAAATTTGTGCTGAGCGTCGCTCATAGCTGGGGTGCCCAGCACCAGTCACACTCATATTCGTACATAAAAGTAACCAGGAATCGTCAAGATTTGTGAACCGATTCGTCCTAGTCGCCACTAAGGCTTAGCGCCGCCGCGATCGCGCTCTAGCTCAATCTGGACAAAAGCAGACTATGCAACGGTTTGCCGCAATCAGCCCGCAATTCTAGAAAACAGCGCAAACCTTATCGCTGCTAAAATTTTGCGACACAAAACGTTACGTTGTCGAGATGAATTCTCAGAATCTGATCGCGCTTTGGCCTTATTCCTGCGCGCCAGCCTGCTGTAGCAGCTCAGCCGCTCGCACCGGCCGCACCGATCGCTTTGCCTCGCTCAGCGCGCTTGCGCCCCAGCGATTTTTGGGCGATACGTCTGCTCCTTGCTCTAGCAGAAGGCCCATCGTAGCCAAGTCCCCGTGGGCAGAGGCCATCATCAGCGGGGTCCAATCGCCAATATTGCGCACATTGACGTTAGCACCTGCCCGAATCAGGCTGCTCACCGTATGGACGTGGCCGTTTTCTGCGGCCAGATACAGGGCCGTGTTGCCAATGTGATTGGTGGCCTCAACTTCAGCGCCAAGCGCAATCAGCTTCTCGACTATTTCGGTAAAGCCGTAGCGGGCCATCGTCATCAAAATTGTCTCGCGATAGCGGTTGCGATCGCGAAAATTTGCCCCGGCCGCCAGCAGCTGCATCACGGCCGCCTGCCGCTCTGACTCAGCCGCATACATCAGCGCTGTGTAGTTAGCTTCATTCTTCACATTGACCTCAGCCCCTGCCTGAATCAGCCAGTCCACCATTTTAGTCTGGCCTTCCATTGCCGCCCACATCAAGCCGGTGCAGCTGCGCCAGACGGCTTCCAAATCAGCGCCCTGCTGGTGCAGTCGCGCAGCCGTTTCAATATCACCTCGAATGCAGGCTCTGACAAACGTTTCAGCAGAAGTAGAGACGGAGTTAGACATGATTGTGAATCAAGATGGCATTGACTGTAGAGCATAGAGGCTCAGTGGCGAAGATACATGCGCCTACAGAAACAAAAGCGCTACGCCCGAAAGGTGACTAGGGCGTCAATCAGCTGATCAAAGTAGGGCGCAGGATCTGTCACCCGCTTCAGGCTAGCTGCCTTGAGCCCTTTGAGCCCGACCACCATGGCCTCAAGCGGCACCTGCAGCGCCTGGTAAAGCTGCTCCATGTGGTGCAGTCCCGTCTGGCTGAGGTAGTCAGTCCGCTCAGCTGCAATGCCGTAGGTGACGCAGCGCAAAAAATGCCAGAAATCTCGCCAGCAGGCTTCCGCCCGCACTGCCGGATAGAGTCCGCCGCCTGGCTGCGTGATTTCTGGAAACTGCTCAAGCACCTGCTGACGGGCCTCATCGACGATCTCTGTCGCGCGATCGCGCAGCAACCGGGCCGTCTCCGCACCCGGCAACTCAGCCAGCTCTGCATCGGTGAGATAGCGGCCCTGATCGTCGGCAGCCTGCAGCTGCGCGAGGGTTTCTGCTGAATAGTCAGCCTGCCAGTCGGCAAAGCTGACAATGCGGGCTTTGGCAATCAGAGCTTTAATTTCGGGGCTTAAAGGAGTCATGGGACGCTGCTACAGGCGAACTAGGTCAAGGTTTTCATCAATGTGTCGATCACGCGCTCAGCCACCGTCTGAACCGATCGATCAGCATCGCGCTCGAGCGGCTCTAGGGCAGCGATCGCGTCGCTATTACCTAAACGGCCCAGCGCCTCAGCGGCCGCTATCCGCACGTTGGGAGCGCCGTCTTTGAGGCAGGCAATCAGTGGCTGATAGGCTTCCTCGCACTGCAGCTGACCCAGCTGACTGGCTGCTAGCACGCGCACGTCAGCGTCGGCATCATTTAGCGCTTCGGTCAGCAGCCGCAAGGCCGCATGATCCTGATTTTGGCGGGCTTGCTGAGCAATCTCATGAACGGCCGCAAGCCGCACCTTAGCCGCCGGATGATTCATCGAGCGGTAGGGCTGAGTCCCCACCTTCGGCGTTGATGGCTCGTCGGGAGCTGAAGCTGACATTTTAGACATGATGTCATAATTTCCTGTGAAACAGTTTTTCTCCATTATGGATATTCAAAAGATTCGGGATGCACTCGCTCATCAAGATTTTCAGTATCGGCTCAAGGGACTGGTGGCACTGCGCGACTACGATGTAGACACTGCCGTTCCCTTGCTGCTCAGCAAGCGCGACGATCCAGAGTTTTTGGTGCGCTCTTTCGTGGCGATGGGCCTAGGGCGTAAGCGTAACGAAGCTGCTTTTAATGCGCTGCTGGAGATCATACGGCGCGATCGCGATGCCAATGTTCAAGCAGAAGCCACCAACTCTCTGGCTATGTACGGCGAAGCCTCGGTCTCACCGCTGGTCCAAACGTTTCATGAAAACCCAAACTGGCTGGTGCGCCGCAGCATTCTAGCGGCCATGCTCGATCTGGACCATCCCCCTGAGCTGCTGGAGCTGTCGCTGGCTGCCATCAAAGGCGACGATGTGCCCGTAGCAGAAGCCGGGATTGACACGCTAGGCACCCTGGCCCAGACCGATCAGCACCCAGCTGCGCTAGAGGCGCTGCTGGCCCTAGCCCAGCACAAATCTTGGAATATTCGCATGCACGCGGCTCGCAGCCTCAAGCAGTTTGAGACTGCCGCTGCCAAGGCTGCTCTGGGTCAGCTGCGCCAGGATCCGCAGCATCAGGTCGTCGCAGCGGCGCTAGAAGACCTCCTCCCCTAGCCCTAATCGCCCTTTTTACGACTTCAGGCAGAGTCGCTGACAGCGCTGGCTCTACCGATTGACAGTCGTACTATCTGTTACAGAACTTAATCTTGAATATGTCAAGATTTGAACACAGCTTGCTGTGGCGATTACTCGTACTTTTTCTATGTCCAATTCCTCTCAGTCTCCCGGCCAAATGACTTGGCGACCCGAAGGCACAAACAATACTGCGCTGCATTTGCGTCTCGACGCCAGTGAGCCTTGGCAACACTACAGCCAGTTTCCAGAGTATGCGCTGCCCGATCCGCCCGAGTTTTCAGAAGGCTATGCCACCTTCCTGGCGCTACTCAAGCAAAACTGGGAAATTGTCCCGGTTTAGCCTCTTTCTCAAGGCCAAAACAGTCAGCTGCCAGCTTCCTTCTAGCGAATATTGCCAGTCCTGCTGAAATTCGCTATCTTATTTGTTAATTAATGTAACTTTATTGTTGAATAGCTTGACTTCGTTCAGGTTATATCGGAACTATTCGGAGCTGACTGTATGCAACTGTCTACGATGCCGACTACTCAAGCCCTAGAGGCATTGGCAACGGATTTTTTCCGTCAGTCTGAAGGCCAATGGCAGTCGCAAAGACGCTACTACACGCTGAAGAATGACGACACTCAAGAGGTCGTTAGCGATATTGAGATTCACTTTCTAGAAGCTGGGCACCCCGCTCTAGTCGAGCTTGCCGGGCGACACGAGCTGCCTGCCGATCAGCCGCTGCTGTGCGGGGTCGAACTTACCTGGGAAAGTAACTACGTCAGCCCCAGCCGTAAGCAGTCAACCGGCTCTACTAAGTTTGGCATTCGCGGTAATATCCTCTATCGCGATCGCGGCTTTGCTACCCCCAAGCCCGTTATCGCTACCTACCAGTTCCGCGACGAGCAGACGATGCGCCTGCACACCGAGTACGGTGGCTCTAGCTTTGATGAGGAGCTCAAGTTCATTGGCGCGAACTACCGCACCCGCCAAACCATCATTTCGCGCGCTGGCGAAGAGATCATGGTGGGCCAGTATTTGGAGAAACGAGTGGGGTAGGTGCCCTACGTTTCTAGGCTTTGCCGGGTAGTTTTGCGCGTAAAGGCGTTCCACACGTCTAGCTCGGCGACGGGGCGGCTGAGCAGCTGCGATCGCGCTTGAGCGGAAAGCCCTTGAGCCATGGAGAAGTCGGCACCGGCAATGCTGCTTACCATATCAAACTCGACGCCAGTGAGGTCGGCTGCGCGCAGGTCGGCCCCCTGCAGCTCAGCGCCGCTGAGGCGAGCCTGACGCAGATAGGCCCCGGTTAGCACGGCCCGCTGTAGGTTGGCGCTGCTGAGACTGGCATCTGACAGATTAGCCCCAGTGAGGTCGGTGCCGCTGAGATAGGCCCCTAGCAGCTTGGCGCCGCTCAAATCCAGGTGGCGCAGATAGGCCGTGTTTAAAAATACGCCATGTAGCACAGCGCCTGGTCCGAGCGCGCCGCTGCTGGCTGCACGAAAGTCTGTTGGCCACTGAGTCGCCGCATCGTAAAGCGCAAACTTTAGCCGCGCCTCGCTGAGATTGGCGTCACTGAGATTAGCCCCGCGCAGGTCGGCCCTGGAAAGATAGGCGCCGCTCAGATCGGCTGCGCTCAGATCGGCCTCAGCCAGCACAGCCCCGCGCAAGTCTGCAGTCTGCAGCTGAGCCGCTTGAAGATTGGCCTGAGACAGGTCGGCACCGATGAGCCGACCCTGACTGAGCTTTACATTTTGTAAATTTGCCCGACGCAGATCAACTTGGTAAAAGTCGAACGGGCTGAGATCTTTGCCTGAGAGATCGGCCTCTATCAGCTCGCGCTGCTGCGTTAGCCGCTCGACATAGGCGGCCGATAGGCTGCTGGCGGAACGTTCCTGCTCGCTCATTTTGATGCTCAATGATGACCAAGGGGGATGGCTCAATATTAAAATCTGAGAACCGGCGGCCAGCCAGCCCCGGACCTGGCGGTTTAGCCGCTTAGCCGCTGGATATCTAGCAGCAGTCTACTACGAGACCTCGGAGAACTTATGCCTTTTCAGTCGCCGAAAACCATGATGGACTTTTTTCGCAAGAGCGAAGGCATTTGGTTTATTCAGCGCTCGGTCCACCATTTTGACGCGGTTGCCGACGAGTCGGGAGAATCCAATCTGATTGTGGAAGTCGTGGCAGCAGACGATCCGCGCGTGGCTAAGATCTGCGAATCGCAGGGCGTCGATCCGAGCAAGGCCGGCGGTGCAGCGCAGTTCTCCTGGCAGTCTAATACCAAAGACTTTGTCTACGACTCCAAATACGCCGCTATTTTAGTGGATATTCCAGACGCTCAGGGGCGACAGGGACAGCTGCTGCGCGATCGCGGCTATGTTGAAAATATGCCGGTTGTGGGCCGATACTGGTTTGCCGATGACGGCGTTCTTACTATCAACAACGAATATGAGCGCAATCAGGGCGAGGAGCGCTGCTGGTTCATTACCGATGACTTTCGCGTGCGCGTCAGCACCGCCCGGCTGGTCGGTGGCATCAACCTGATGACCTACTGCTCTGAGCGACGATTTATTACTGAGCAAGACTTGAGCGCGATGGTAGCGCACAACCAGCAGCGAAAGACAGTCAGCTAGAAAGCGGCCAAGCGGCCACGGCGCAAGGAATCGCTGCGTCAATATTACGGAATGTATCTTTGTCTTTAAGAATTGGGACTTGCCTCTCGCCAATCTTCTATGCTGCAGATGTTGTGCGTGCTCGATTTAGTCGTTGACAGCTCAAGTCTATGTATCGCCCTTTTTTACAGACATTAGAAAATTCTTTATTTGAAAAATTTGACCTACAGAGCCGCCCGATTCCAGCTGGCTTAGAGCGCAACACGAGCGAGCGAGGGCGCTTTCCTGCCACCATTCGCAGCTGGTGCTATCAGTGCCCTGAGCTGAGAAAGATCCGCTACACCTACATTGATGGGGGACAGGGCGCACAGATTTTTAATAGCGTTATCTACCCTAACTATTGCTACGATCTGCCGCTGCTGGGCATTGATTTTCTTTCCTTTGGCAAAATCAAGAACCTGATTGTGCTGGATTTTCAGCCGTTGTTTCAAGATGAAGCCTACGAAGCCAAGTACCTAACGCCGCTCAAGGCGCTGCAGGAGCGCTATCCCAGCTTGGCTCAGAACTTAGAGATGAAGTTCTATGATGCCAATCAGTATTTTTCTAAGTACCTGCTCTTTGCTAAAACCGATAGCGAAACGATTTCTACGCAGCTATTTCAGGCATTTCAAGAATATCTCGATCTCTACTGGCGGCTGCTAGCCGCCGCCGAGCCAGCCACCCGTCCCAGCGAGATCGAGCGCGTGCAGCGAGCCCAGCGCGACTATGACCAGTACAGCGCTGAGCGCGATCCGGCCCACGGTCTATTCAGCAGCTATTTTGGCAGCGAATGGTCTGAGCGCTTCCTGTATGAATTCTTATTTGAAGATGCGGTTCCAGCCGTAGTTGAGGCCCGTTAGCCATGACTGTAGCGAATTCAAAAACGGATTCAAATCCGACGACAGCGCTCTATCAGCCGTTTTTAGACGCTGCGATCGCGCGCCTAGAGTTGCGTCTCGATCTCTCGCCCTACCCGATTCCAGCCGGCTTTGAAAGCAAATCTGCGGTCACGGGCAAAGGCAAGCGAGAGACAGCGGTGCAGACCACCAGCTATGCCTTTGCTTCCCCCAAGCTGCGCCAAATTCGAGCGGCGCACGTACAGGGAGGCGCGGCGCTGCAGGTGCTCAACTTTGTCATCTTCCCCCGTCTCAGCTACGACCTGCCCTTCTTTGGCGCCGACCTAGTGACGCTGCCGGGCGGTCATCTGATTGCCTTAGACATGCAGCCGCTATTTCGCGATCGCCCTAGCTATCAGGCCCAATACACCGAGCCAATCTTGCCAATTTTTGAAAAACATCGAGCCGAGCTCAGCTGGGGTGGCGACTTTCCAGAAGAGGCACGCGAGTTTTTCTCACCCGCCTTCTTGTGGACTCGACCCAGCGAGACGAGCGTAGTCGAAACCCAGGTATTCAATGCCTTTATAGACTACCTAGACGCCTACCTAGACTTCGTTGAGCAGGCTCAACCGGTACAAGACGCCCAGCGGCTAGCTGAGATTGAGCAAGCGCAGCTGCGGTACATTCGCTACCGGGCTGAAAAAGACCCGGCTCGCGGCATGTTTACCCGCTTTTACGGCCCTGAATGGACAGAAGCCTACATTCACGGCTTCCTGTTTGATCTGGAGCAGCAGCTGCAGGCTGCTTAGACCGGAGCGGCCCTCGCTCGAGCGACAGCTGGATACCCTGTGGTTGCTAGCGTCAGCCGGCGCTGCCTGCCGTTTGTGTAGAAGCGTGCTGTAAATATTACGATTTTGAGATTTTTGACCGTTTTTAGGACAGGGTGCCGCTGCTCAGCCGGTGCCCTTAGCGTGCTGGAAACCAGCGAACGCCTGACAATTCGTAACATACAGGCGTCCCCGTTACATTGTATAAAAGAACTCGGATAGCCCTTTTGCAGACAGTCATATCGAGTCTGGCTAGACGGGGAATTCTCTCAAAATCTGAAGTTTATGAAGTTTCTTAAACTTTCTTAGATTTACGGTCTATTCGCTTTAATCTGCAAAGTGGGGAAAGTAAAGTTTGCTGAGATGTTTTGGAAACTTCTAAGTTCGAAGATTTTCGGATTGTCTGCATTTGCTTGTCCCTAGGTTTGGCTGTCCCACAGCCAGATTAGGGTTTCACCCCTTTTTAACTCTATTCGACGAATCAAATTTAGGAGATTGAATCTATGTTTGATGCGTTTGCTAAGGTCGTCTCCCAGGCTGATGCGCGGGGCGAATATCTCAGCAGTGCTCAATTGGACGCTCTGTCCTCAATGGTTTCGGAAAGCAACAAGCGGATGGATATTGTAAACCGCTTGACCAGCAATGCTTCCGCGATCGTTACCAACGCCGCTCGCGCGCTGTTTGCCGAGCAGCCTCAGCTAATCGCACCTGGCGGCAACGCTTACACCAGTCGTCGTAACGCAGCTTGCTTGCGCGACATGGAAATCATCTTGCGCTATATCACCTATGCCATGTTCTCAGGCGATGCTAGCGTACTCGATGATCGCTGCCTTAACGGTCTACGTGAGACCTACGTTGCTCTAGGTACACCAGGCTCTTCTGTAGCCGTTGGTGTTCAGAAGATGAAGGATGCAGCGATTGCGATCGCGAACGACAGAAACGGTATCACTCAGGGCGACTGCAGCAACCTCGTTGCTGAGCTGGGTGGCTACTTTGACCGGGCTGCTGCTGCCGTTGGCTAAACTGGCCAACGCATTTTGTGAAGGTCTGTTTCTCTCGTAGTGCCTTCAAATCTGTAACACGTTAGATCATCAATTGGGAGATATCTAAGGCAATGAAAACTCCTCTGACTGAAGCTGTTGCTTCCGCCGATTCTCAGGGCCGTTTCTTAAGCAACACCGAGTTGCAGGCCGCTTTTGGTCGCTTTCAGCGGGCTTCTGCTGGTTTAGAAGCTGCAAGAGCACTCACTGGCAAAGCAGATTCTCTCTGCCAAGGTGCTGCTCAAGCTGTTTACAATAAGTTCCCCTACACCACCCAGATGCAGGGTCCTAATTACGCTGCTGACCAGCGTGGCAAGGACAAGTGTGTACGGGACGTCGGCTACTACCTCCGGATGGTTACCTACTGCCTAATCACGGGTGGCACAGGTCCGATGGACGAGTACCTCGTAGCTGGTCTAGACGAGATTAATCGCTCCTATGAGCTATCTCCTAGCTGGTATATCGAAGCTTTGAAGCACATTAAAGCTAACCACGGCCTAAGCGGTGAGCCGGCTACCGAAGCCAACAACTACCTAGACTATGCGATTAACGCGCTCAGCTAATTAACGTTAGCAAATTGACGTTTAGCCATGGGTTAAGCCTGGGTTGAACCTCAATTTTTCCCAGAGGGGTATGTGATTACTGGTGTTTAAGCTAGTGGTTGAATACTTCTCTGGGATTTGTATTTGGAACTGATTTTGCCATTGAGCTTTGACTGAGCTTTGACTTACGCTGACTTTTCTCATCAGGGCGTGACCGCGCCACACTCGCCTGACGGACAGCCGCTGACGCTGGAGCAGGCGCTGACGAATATTCGCCAAACTCAGGATTCAGGGCTGCGCTACTATGCTGCCTGGTGGCTAGGCCGGATGCGGGTCAGTCAGTCAGAAGCAATTGAAGGGCTTTTAGATGCCCTTAACGATCGGGCCGATCGTTCTCCAGACGGCGGCTTTCCACTGCGACGCAACGCGGCCCGGGCGCTGGGCAAGCTAGGAGATCGGCGAGCCGTGCCGGCTTTGGCAGCTTGCCTGCACTGTGAAGATTACTACGTGCGCGAAGCGGCCGCTCAGGCGCTGGAAATGTTAGGAGATAGCGCCTGCGTGCCGGCTTTATTAGCGCTGCTAGCCGGCGGCGTAGAAGCAGCTGTGCCCGTGGCAGGTAAGCCGCATTTGGTACAGCCTTACAACGCTGTGATTGAGGCGCTGGGCACCCTGGGGGATGCTGTGCTGATTCCTGTGATTGAGCCCTTTTTGCATCACAACACGCCGCAGGTACGCAACGCGGCGGCGCGCGCGCTGTATCAGCTCACTGGCGAAGATTGCTACGCCGAGCGACTGGTCACAGTGCTGCAGGGGGATGAATTACAGCTGCGGCGCGCGGCGCTGATGGATCTAGGGGCGATTGGCTATACCCCGGCCGCTCACGCGATCGCAAACACGCTGGCCGAAAACAGCATGAAGCTGATGTCGCTACAGGGCGTACTCGAAGCCCAGATTATGGCCGAAGGCGACAGTCGGACCCTGCAGCTCTCAGATACGACGCAGGTCATTCTGCAGCTGATGGACGATTTGCTCTGAGTTTTAATGTTTGCTGTCTTGCTGATGTCGAACCAACTGCTCACTAACGAACCCTCTGAAGAATTTGCGATTCGCCTCAGCGCTGTCGAAGCGGCGGACTCGGCTCAGGCGCTGATAGATACGGTAGAAGCACTGGCCGAACTCAAAGATGAGCGAGCCATCAAACCCTTAATCCAGGTTTTAGGGTTTAACAATCCGGGGGCAGCCGTGGCCGCAGTCGAGGGCCTGATTCAGATTGGCGTGCCGGCCGTTGCTCCGCTGTTAGAAAAGCTCGATGGCCACAACTACGGTGCGCGCGCCTGGGCGATTCGTGCCCTGGCTGGCATTGGCGACTTGCGCGGTCAAGACCTGCTACTAGAAGCTGCCGCCGAAGATTTTGCTATGAGCGTCCGCCGAGCAGCGGCACGTGGGCTGGGCAGACTGCGCTGGCAAGATCTCCCCGCTGAAGCCCGCCTACCGAGCCAGCTGCGATCGCATCGTGTCTTACAGCAGGCCACTCGCGATGAAGAATGGGTTGTGCGCTACGCCGCCGTCGTGGGACTGCAGGATTTAGCTCAAGCGTTCAGGCAGCATGATCCCCAACCGGCTGA
>JAAHIA010000640.1 GCA_010671975.1 Leptolyngbya sp. SIO4C1
TGTCTCTAGCTGAAAGTCAGCCTCCTGCCAGCGCTCAAACTGCGCCAGCTCCGAAGTTAGCTCACCGCTATCCGCGCGACTGGCGGCCCAAGGGCGAGGTGATTGCGCCGCTGGCGCTGCGTCAGCAGATGCGGCAAGAGGGAATAGCAGAGCTGGCGCACTATAGATCAGCTCACTGATTAAACCTTATTCTGTCGATCAAAGTTCAAAACGACAGAACTCAAGCGAGATCAACTTAGGCACTGCAACGCAATACTCCCCATCGCCCCATCCCCCCATCTACTCATCCCCCCACAATCTCTGCACATTTCCCTCAAGCCGCTGCCAAAACATCTGTTCTTTTGTAATTTTACGAAGCGCGTCGTAGCCGAGACCGAGCTGAGCTGCGGAAGCATTACGGAGGGCAGCGGCTGAGGGCGTTTGGCTTAATGAAAAGAAGATGTGCGATCGCGCCTTTTAAAGCAGGGCGCGGGGAGGCGACTATGTGTACAGTCTACTTAGTGCATCAGGGTAGCATCGTTTCAAAAAAGCAAGGACGATTTCAGTTCAAGAGCGCTCAGGCAGCTCAGCAAGAAATTCCCGTTCAGGAAATCTCGCAAATGCTGCTGTTTGGCAATATCCACCTGACGACGCCGGTGATTTCGACCTGTCTGAGGCGGCAGATTCCAGTTGTGTTTTTGAGTCAGTCGGGTCGCTACAAGGGGCATCTGTGGAGCGCGGATAGCGGTGAGCTAACTTCGGAGCTGGCGCAGTTTGAGCGCTGGCAGGAGGCTGACTTTCAGCTAGAGACAGCTCGCGCTATCGTGCGGGGCAAGCTGCTGAATTCTAGGCAGCTGCTGTTGCGGCTGAATCGTAAGCGACGCAGTGCGCTGGTGGCTGCAGCCATCGCAGGGATTCAGGCGGATTTGCGGTCGATAGAGGCTGCGGCTACGGTCGATCAGCTACGCGGCTATGAGGGCAGTGCGGCGGCGCGATATTTTCCGGCGCTGGGGCGGCTGATTCAGGCTGAGGGGTTTACGCTCACTCAGCGATCGCGGCGACCGCCGACGGACCCGATCAATGCGCTGCTGAGCTTCGGCTATACGCTGCTATACAATAACGTGCTGAGTTTGATTTTAGTGGAAGGGCTCAATCCTTACCTGGGTAACCTGCATCGCTCGGATCGTAAGGAAACGCATCTAGCCTTTGATCTGATGGAGCCGTTTCGATCGCCCGTGGTGGATAGCTTGGTGCTGCGGTTGGTGAATCAGGGGATCATTCAGGTTTCAGATTTTCAGCCACCGGCCGAAAATGGCGGCATCTATCTAAACGACTCGGCGCGGCGGCAGTTTTTGCAGCAGTTTGAGGCACGAATGGCTGATTTGACGGCTTACCCAGGGCGGCAGGCGTCAATCGAATATCGCCGCGCGATTCAGCAGCAGATCCGCGACTATAAGCGGTCTTTGCTGACCTGTGCGCCCTATGCGCCTTTTTTAAGACCTGTTTAGGCTGATTCAAAATATGCTAGTGCTGATTGCTTATGACATTCCGGATCATCGGCGGCGTACGAAGCTGGCGACCTTTTTAGAAGGCTACGGTCGGCGGGTGCAGAAGTCGGTGTTTGAGTGCTTTATGGGGCTAGAGGAGATGAAAAAGCTGCATGTTCAGCTGCAGAAGCGGGTGAAGCTACCGGAGGACGATGTGCGGCTCTATTGGATTAATGCCGATGCGATGCCGCGTACGCTAACGCTGGGGAGTTTGCCACCGGAGCCGCCGCCGAAAGCTTACATTATTTAAAAGTTTTTTGGAGGTAGGTAACTTTGGGGGTATGATTTGGGGCAGCGTTAAGTAATCGACGCATTCGGTTTGTACCTAGAAAACCGCATATTTTCGTAGTCATGCGTCGATGCCTTGTTCCGTAAGGCATCGAGCTTTGCCTGATCGGCTGGAGGCTGTCAATTTGATGCAAGCTGATGTTCTTTTTAGCGAACGCGTCGATTTGATGGCCGAAAGCTAGGCAAGACAGGTATTTGTAAGTGAGGACTTTCATTCCCAATTCCCCTAACGGGGACGGAAACCAGCCGAGATCGTCTCAATCCGCTGGCTGCCGTCGCGATTCATCTTTCATTCCCAATTCCCCTAACGGGGACGGAAACTTGCTCTTCTAAGAGGCGCTGCTGAGC
>JAAHIA010000641.1 GCA_010671975.1 Leptolyngbya sp. SIO4C1
AGGACTTTGTGATGGGTGCACGCTTACGGGTCTTCCTGAGTGCTGCTGAAGATCGCACCTTGTTTGAACTTCGGCGGGCCACCACCGTTCCCCAGCGAGTCAAAGACCGAGCAGAAGTGATTCGCCTAAGTAGGTAGGGCTTGAAAAGCTCAGCTGTATGAAGTTGAATAAAGCAATCTACTTCAACCTAATTTCGAGAGGACTTTGTGATGGGTGCACGCTTACGGGTCTTCCTGAGTGCTGCTGAAGATCGCACCTTGTTTGAACTTCGGCGGGCCACCACCGTTCCCCAGCGAGTCAAAGACCGAGCAGAAGTGATTCGCCTGAGTCACCAGGGGATGTATGTCGAGAAAATAGCCACCTTTTTCGACTGGAATGTTCGAACGGTGCGTGAAACGCTTCATCGCTGGCAACAGCAAGGCTTAGGAGGACTGTGGGATGCGCCTCGACCGGGAGCCCAGCCTCGTTGGCAACCAGAGGACATGGAATATCTCGAAACCTGTATCCGCCAAGAGCAACGCACCTATAATAGCCAACAGTTGGCTCAGAAACTGGCGGATGAGCGCAACGTCAAGCTGAGTGCGGATCACTTGAGACGAGTGCTCCAAAAAAGGGGGTGATCTGGAAACGGACTCGTCATAGCCACCAAGGCAAGCAAGACCCGGTGGAAAAAGCTACCAAACTTGCTGACTTAGACATGCTGCAATGCTCAGCAGCAGTCGGAGACATCGACTTACTTTATCTCGATGAGTCTGGCTTTTGTCTGTGGATGCCGGCTGAATATAGCTATTTCTTTATTGGTGAACAAAAGCGGCTCGAACAAACCAAACGCAGAGGCAGACGCATTAGCATTTTAGGCTTACTCCAACCGTTTGTGAGCTTTGTCTACACTCTGGTAGTCGGCAGTGTCAACGCAGAGCGCTATATCACCATGATGGATGAACAAGCCCGCCAGGCACAGCAGCAGCTTGATAAAACCGGTCGGATTCGGGTGATTGTCCAAGATAATGGCCCGGTTCACACCAGCAAACAGGTGAAGGCGAAATGGCCTGAGTGGGAAGCTCAGGGGCTCTTCTACTTCTTCCTACCAAAATATTGTTCCGAGATGAACCCGATTGAAACTGAATGGCATCAGCTCAAGACACACGAATTGAGGGGGCAAATGTTTGAAGATGAACTCGACCTGGCTTATGCCGTTATTGATGGGGTCAATGCTAGAGCTGACAAAGGAGGCTATCAAGCAGAACGATTCAGATTTCCCTCTCAGTTAGCTCCTTCATGATGTGTGACATACATCAGCTTTTCCACCCTTGGCTACTTAACTTGTCTGGCTCCATATTAGGAAAGCCTCAGACCTAGTCAAGAATTGTCCAGACTTGACAGCCAACGGCTGCATCAATCCTGCGTTTATGATTTGGCAACCCTAAAACGGGTTTGTTAAAAAATGTATTGTCAGAATTTGCTGGCAAGCCGTTCAGGCAAAGGATTATAGCCCAACTCGTTGAAGCAGCTCAGGCCGATACAAAACGTTGAAAATAGGCGCGAAAGATCTAACTTTTTTCTTAAGAAGTATCACTTTCTGCGACATCTTATTAGACAATTCAAGCTCATAGCAGAGGCGCTTTTCTGCCCTCTAGATAATATCTCTCGTGCTGTCATGAGGCCGTTGAATGATTCGTAAGACTCCACCCGTTAAACAAGGCTTATACGATCCGCAGCTTGAGCATGATGCTTGCGGGGTCGGCTTTGTCGTTCAAATGAAGGGCAAGCCGTCTCACAGCATTGTTGAGCAGGCGCTGACGATTTTGGTGAATTTAGATCACCGGGGCGCTGTGGGGGCTGAACCAAACACGGGCGATGGTGCCGGTATTTTGATGCAGATGCCGCATCGGTTCATGCAGAAAGCCGCTGCTGCCGCTGGGGTGACGCTGCCGGCAGCCGGGCAGTACGGCGTGGGGATGATCTATGCTGCGCCTAATCCGGCAGCTAGACAGCAGAGTCGCCGCGTCTTTGAGCAGGTGGCTGCCGACTTTGGTCAGACGGTGCTGGGCTGGCGCGACGTGCCAACTGACAACAGCTCGCTAGGTGAGACCGCTAAAGCCAGCGAGCCATTTATGGAGCAGGTATTCATTCAGCGGGCCGAGGGGCTAA
>JAAHIA010000642.1 GCA_010671975.1 Leptolyngbya sp. SIO4C1
TTCTCTATATCAACTCGCTGGGCGACCCGGTCTTAGCCGGTATGGCAACTGGCGCTGCCGGCATGATGTCAATCATGGCGGGTCTAGCCGTCTACGACACCATGCGGCATATCAAGTCGGAAGTGGTGACTATTTGCTTAGGTCAGGCTCGGGGCATGGCCGCTGTTTTACTGTCCTGCGGGGCCAAAGGCAAGCGAGCCGCGCTGCCCCACTCTACCATTGCCCTGATGCACCCCTACAGCGGCTCGCGCGGACAGGCAACCGACATTGAGGTCAGCGCCAAAGAGGTGCTTAATAAGCAAGCCTTAGTGCTAGAGATTTTGACTCAAACGACCGGCCAGGAGCCAAAAAAGCTAGCCAAAGACATGGAGCGCATGTTCTATCTCACCTCTGAAGAAGCCAAAGTCTATGGGCTAATTGATCGCGTCATTGAAAATCCACCGACGACATGATTTTAGATTTTGGATTTTAGCTATCTTGCAGTAGTTACCCAAAATCCAAAATCCAAGCTCCAAAATTTTTCCCCTCTTTAACCCCACATTGACCTTTCAACCCTCTTAAAAATCATGCCTATCGGTACTCCTAGCGTTCCCTATCGGCTTCCGGGCAGCTCCTATGAGCAGTGGATTAGCATTTACGAACGGCTATTTCGGGAGCGGATCATTTTCTTAACTGAAGAAGTGGATGACGGCATCGCCAATGCGATTGTGGCCTATCTGCTCTATCTAGACTCGGACGATCCGACCAAGCCTATCTACCTGTATATCAACTCGCCAGGTGGCTCTGTCACGGCTGGGATGGCAATCTACGACACGATGCAGTACATCAAGTCGGAAGTGGTCACAATCTGCGTTGGCTTAGCCGCTTCTATGGGCGCTTTCCTGCTAGCGGCTGGCGCTAACGGTAAGCGACTGGCGCTGCCGCACGCTCGCATTATGATTCACCAGCCGCTAGGCGGAGTCGGGCGCCGTCAGGCAACTGACATTGAAATTGAGGCCAACCATATTCTGCAGGTAAAGCGTAATCTCAACGAGCTGCTAGCTCACCACAGCGGCAAGTCGCTTGAGCAGGTTGAAAAGGACACCGATCGCGACTACTTTATGTCTGCAGAAGATGCCAAAGAGTACGGTCTGATTGATCGGGTAATTGAAGAACGCCTGAACTAAGCGTTGCTGCAGTCTTGTCGATTCGCTGCTCGGCTGTCTCTAAAACTGGCAAACTAAGAAGCGTTAATGGCAGAATCTTAGCATTCTGCCATTTTGCTTTGAATGAGTCTTGCCGATTACTATCGCATTCTAGGATTGAGAACGGGCGCCTCTTTCGCCGATGTCAAGGCCGCCTATCGCCGACTGGCTCGCAAATATCATCCGGACGTCAATCCGGGCAATCAGCGAGCTAAGGAACGCTTTATTAAGATTACGCAGGCCTACGATGCGCTAGCAGACTTTTTACAGCCAGAAGAAACGGTCAAAAACGCTGAAAAGATAGCGCAAGAAGCGATTGATGACGGCGACCTGATCGACGAAGAAACGCCGGTTGAGCCCTATCAGCCGCCCTCGCCGGTGCGCGTGAATCCGAGCCTGTCGGCGCTAGAACAGCAGCTGAAGCAGGATGCCTACCAGCAGCTGCAGGAGCTGCTTAAAAAACAGAAATATCCACGCGCGATCGCGCTGGTTGAAGGGTTAGCTCAGCGGATCTCGCAAGATGCCGAGGTGCGGCAGTGGCAAGCCATTACCTATCAGCGCTGGGCCCGCTATTTAATCGGGGTGAATAAGCTAGACAAAGCGCGCATCTATCTCAACAAAGCGCTAAGAACTGACCCTATGAATAAATCGCTTTGGGCAGAAATTAACCGTGATTTTCAACAGATAGACAAACGCGTTTGAGATTCTAATGCCTGAGCTTTAAAGCACAAATGGCGCCCGCCGGATGCCGACGGACGCCATTTGTTCAGTACTCAATCAACTTAGGCCGTGGGCCAAAGCAATCGCCTACGCAGCAATCTCAGGAGCAACCAGCGCGACCGGCGCAGCTTCAGCTGAGGCCAGGTCAAGCGGGAAGTTGTGAGCATTGCGCTCATGCATGACTTCCATGCCCAGGTTGGCTCGGTTGAGCACATCAGCCCAGGTGCCAATCACACGACCCTGAG
>JAAHIA010000643.1 GCA_010671975.1 Leptolyngbya sp. SIO4C1
TCGATAGCCTTGAGGATTTCTTCAAGAAGCAGAAATTAAATCAAGCGCCAGAGTCTCGCTCTGTAGTTTTTGATAAGCTTGTTGAGCTAATGAAGGCCCTAAATGGCCCTGTCAGCTTCAATGATATAACAAAGACTCTGCGCGACAGCATGAAAGGGGAACTTTCTTTGGGGCGAAAACAAATTAGTGAAATATTGAACTGCTTACGCTATTTTGATCTTTTTCGCGATAAGAAAAACAAACCTGTTAAGAACACTTCTGAGCTGATATATAGTATGGCGTCTCTGAAGCCTAAAACCTTTGAAAGAAAATGCATGGAATTTTATGTGGAAAAGGTTTTACAGCTATTTGATCCTGATTTCTTTGATGACAAGGAAAATATTAAAATCTTTGAAAGGTTAACCCTTGGGACAGTGCCATCTTCAGAAAAAATTGAGTCCATGAAAGAACGTCGGGAATATGCCCAGTCGTCCGATATATCTAACGATGATTGACAAAGTGATGGGATACTTTGGGTCGTTGCTCGTATTCTGCCAGTAGAACGAGCGATCGCAAGTGCTGTGTATCGATGCTATGCTTTAGCGCCCTGCCGCGATGCCGCCATCAAAAACACCAGTGCGCTGTACAGGTGAAACGCCTGATCCCAATTGCTGGGCGCTCGCCGGTCTATATCCAAATGCGGGTTGACGTAGGGCAGCAGGTCAATGAACTCTAGCGCCCCTTGACCAAAGCTAGTGAAGTCGCTCAGCAGCGGGCTTTGGCTTGCCGCCTCAATCTGCTGCAAGAGCGCGTTCCAGCGAATGCGAGTCGTTCGCTGCAGCTGGCTTTCGGGGCTATCCGGCAGCAGCGGTGCGCTCTTGGTAAATTCATAGGTGCGATCGCACAGCCTCAAGATAATCTGCCGTCCGTGCAGATGCAGATCGAGCACCTGCGCATAGTCCTGCGTTTGCTCTTTGCGCAGCCGTTTACCCCAAGCGCCGATGTCAGCCACCTGCTCAAAGATAGGTAGCTGCGCACTGACCCGCTGCGTCACCTCCGACCAGTCAAACTGAATTTGGCCGAGCTGCCCGGCTGCGTTTTGGCAGACCACGCGCGGCTGAGGTCGCAGCGCCTCAAAAAATTTCGCCTGAAACGTCTTTACTGCTTTAACTGCCTCGATCGTGGTCCAGTAGGTAGGTAGCGCCTGCTGCAGCGACTTGCCGTAATATTGCAGCTCGCCCACCGGTCCAATCCGCTGCAGGCGCAGCCCCCGACTAGGAATTTGCAGGCTTGCCGTGTAAGGGTCAGTCTGCATAACCTGAGCTAGCCCCTGAGCTGCCGCTTTGCGATCGCGCGGCGGTGCGAGCAGCAGTACGCCCGGTTCCTCGCTGCCGAGGACAGCCTTCGCTTCTTCTAAATCCTGCTGCCGAAGGGCTGCTCGCTGCTGCTGTACCCGCCGCAGTCCGTCTCTGGCCTGACCCATCAGCTTTGGGCTATTCACCAGCTTGAGAAATTTCAGATAGGTTCTCTCAGCTGCGTCAAACTGCAGCGTCGATTCTTGCAGCTTGGCAGCATAGAGCAGCATCAGCGGATCTTTCGGCGATGCCTTTTTCCACTTTTTCAGCAGCTGGGCAGCGCGCTGGAAGTCTTGGTGCTGTAGGGCAGAGGCCACGAGATCTTGCATGGGTGATGGGAATGAGGGAGACGAGTGACGGGGGTAAGGGAGATGGGGGAGATGAGGGTGAGCTAAGGCGAAGGGCAAACAGATTGAGAGAATTAACTTTGATCCTACCCAAGCCGGCGACTAGATATCGCCTACGGTGCGCTAGAGCAGCCGTAGCTGTCGGGTGTTTTCTTCTGGAGCGGCTTCGACGGCTTCAGCAATCAGGGTGTCGAGCAGCGTGTCGGCATCTTCTGTGAGCAGGCCCTGGGCGGCTTCTAGCATTTCATCAGCGAGTTCGCTGAGGTCTTCGCGGCTGGCCAGGTAGGTTTGGAGGGCAGCGATCGGCTCTAGTGTATTGTCTGCACCGAGCTCGGGCAGACGAGGGCGAGCCAGCTGACTGACGAGCTCAGGGTGAATGGTATAGGTATGGGCAGGGGTCAGCGCCTCATAGAGCTGAGCGGCGTCGATTTGGTCGATTTGGTCGGCGCGCAGCTTGTAGACTAGGCG
>JAAHIA010000644.1 GCA_010671975.1 Leptolyngbya sp. SIO4C1
TTCTGATTTTTGGATTCGAATTCCCCTGGGGGTATTAATAATTTGAGCTGAAGCGCGAATTTGGTGAGGCCTTCACTGAAGTTTGCGCTTCAAAGCTTAATAGAGACATGCTGAGGGCATTCGGCGGCCTTCAGCGATGTTTGTTCGAGCCATACGGCGGTTAAACGCTACAGCGGCCAGAGTTTCTGAAACTGAACCTGCTGATTTTCCAGAAACTCTAGAAAATCTAGGGCTTCAGGAATCTCATCTGGAAAGATAGTCAGCAGTTCAAAGCACTGGCGTTTAGGTAAGGGCATCGGTCTTTTAGGCTTGTCTGGATCTTTAACTAAGCGAATCCAAGGATACATCCGATGCCACAGCCGACCGATCTGGCCCATCTTGCCGGTTACCTCTGATTGATAGATAGAGCCTTCAGAAATTCGAGCCGTGCGATCGCGCTGACGATAGGGGCCGTGCAGCCAGCGAACGGCTTCACAATCTTCTAGCTCGTCTGCCAGGCGGCCCCAGACTTCTACTTGGCTGGGGTGCCAGGCTTCTCGCCAGTCGGCAGGACTGTCGAGACGGGGTGTATGGCCTCGGAGCGTCATCCATGCTTGAGCGGTCTCGCGTACCTGCTCGATAAACTCACCGACCTGCTCCAGCTTGCGCACGCGCACATCGCGAACCTGGGCTCGTTTACCTAGCCATTCCCAATGGCAGCCAATCAGCGGCTTGCTGCCCTCGTCGTAGTATTCGGGATAGACCAACCGGTGGTCGGCCCGTCGCCACGACTTACCAAAGCCGCCGAGCACCATGCCAAAGCGGGTGAGGGCCTCAACCAGTTTGGTCAAGCCGGTTCTTTGCTCGTCGGGTAGGGGCTGCGTGAGCGACCAGGTGAGCAATCCTTTGACTCGGTAAACCGGCTGACGAAAGGCACCGCTACCAAATTCGTCGAGTTCCAACGACTCTTCTGTGAAAGCCATACTGAGAAGCCCTACCGTCCCTTCGCGGCGTGAGATACCACCGAAGAGATCTTCTACGATGAGGTCGGCAGTATCGCCGTCGGTTAGTCCGCCAAAGATTCGCAGGGCATGACCGCGCAGTGCGGCGCGAAAGATGTTGGGGCGAAACTCGCCCGTCTCATCAATCAGCTTGGCAGCCTGTCCTTGCCCCTTAAGACGAGTCTGGTACAGAATCTCGCCAGCCGGTTTCTCAGGCTGACCGTAGCCTGCGCTGACGCGACAGCCTAAGCCTGAGGCGATTGCCTTTTCCCAGATGCTCCAGACAGTCTCCCACTCGCTGTCTGCTAGCGGCTCGATACTAGAAATACCAAACGTTAGCTCTGGCTTGTAGAGTGAAATCTGGACGAAAGCACTAGAGCGTTTGTCGGACTTAACCTGCGTGGCTTGCTGGGGATGAATAATATCCAGCAGCTGCTCTGTCCAACTGCTGTCTATGGGATAGCCGCCGTGAAAGCGAAGGATGCCGGGCTGGTAGTCACCACCGGAGAGTTCGCGTCCGCAGTAGCGATTGGCCTGCTCATCGCTGCAGGCCTGCCTGAAAATCCCTTTCATACTGCTGCCAGGGTAGAAGGGCCAGCCTTTAGCGCCGATTGCCGGGCGAATGATGCCGTCATCTTGACCACCGTTGGTGACAAAGCGCCAGGACAGGCTATAGGTACGAGTCTGAACGTCTTCGTTAAATTCGGGTGCTTGTGGGTAGGCTTTGATGATCCATTCGTCTACCCAGCGTTCGGCGTCTTGCTCATCGGCATCGCTGTAGCGCAGATCTTGAATGCGCTGAAGCTGACAGCGGCCGTTGACCTGTGCCCGAAACATCATCGGGACTTTTTTGTAGCTATCTGGAATAGTTGCCATGATTGAGTCCTACTTATATCGCTGGGTCCACCACACGATGCAGTCACAGAGCTGAGTCAGCACAGCCAGCGAAACTCTCTGTTCAGCAGCATTGAGCTGCCAAAGTTTTTCTGACATGGTTCTGATCTGCTGGGTATCTTCAGAATTAACCGGATCGTTCGGAATGTTAACGTTGGCCTGAGCCATAACCTTGACTAGCTCATCCCAAGTCTCTTTCCAGTAGTCAGATTTGTCTTGCTCTCTGCCCTGCAATCGTAAATGCTCCCCCCAGAAACGCTCTAGGA
>JAAHIA010000645.1 GCA_010671975.1 Leptolyngbya sp. SIO4C1
TCTTGATTGCAGCATTCTCAGCAGGTGCAACGCCTGTCTATTGTCCTTGCGAATGTGCATCGGCAGCAGATTGGCAACCCCCAGCACGGGCGTCAAAATATTGTTTAAATCGTGAGCAATGCCGCCCGCCAGCGTGCCGATGCTCTCTAGGCGCTGCGCCCGCAAGAACTGCTGCTCTAGCTGCTTCTTTTCAGTAATGTCTGTATTGACCACTAAGGTCGACTGCGAGCCTTCTGAGTCGTCTGGCATGGGTGACCAGCGGCTTTCAACCACAATATTCCGACCAGCTTTGGTCACCTGGTAGAGCTCACCCTGCCACTGACCTGCCTGATAGAGCGCCGTCTGAATTGCTTCAAACTTAGGCAGCGGTTCACGATAGAGCAGCTGATTGGCATTTTGACCCACCGCCTCGGCTGCAGTCCAACCATACAGCCGTTCAGCACCGCGATTCCAAAAGAGAATAATTTGATTACAATCGCGCACCAGAATCGCATCGGTTGTCACATCTAGCAGCATCGCCTGCTCGCGAATCTTTTGCTCAGCCTGTCGGCGCTCGCTCTCTTTGGCTTCTATCTCATGTTCTAGCTGCGTGGTACATTGCTGCAGCAGTTGAATATTCCTGGCTTCTAGCTCTGTCACCTTACGCTGCAGTAGTTCTAGAACACCGTACATCTCGAGCGGGTCGAGCACCTGCAAAATGTGGGTCTGGGTCACAATTCCCTGCAGCGCTCCCTGCGAGCTGGCCACGACTAAGCGGCGGGTCAAGTGCTGCTGCATCTGGTAGTGCACCGTCCAGAGCGAATCTTCTGGACTGACTAGAAAGAGTGGTGCGCTCATCACAGCCTTTGCCTGCAGCTGGTCTAAGTTAAACTCCAAGAGGCGAAACTGCAAAATATCTCGCTCGGTGATGATGCCTAGCGGACGAGCCAGGGCAGCGCCCTCGGCCTGAGTTGCCTCTGTAATCACAACGCAGCTCACTCGATGCTGCGTCATGAGCTGGGCCAGCGCCATCACCGAGCTAGTCGGCGGCGCTTGAATGACTTCGGAGCTCATGACATCCTTAACGCGCCGCAGCTTCAGCAAATCAGTGGGCTCTAGGCCCTGACGAACACTGCGAGGCGTCACAATCCCCAAAAGCCGATCACAGGTGTCGACGATGGGCAGATGCCGAATGCGATGCTCTCGCATCAGCCTGAGCGCAGCAAAAATATCCTGCGTGTCTGTCACTATGAGCGAGATGACCGGCTGCGTCATCACCTCGGCTATTGCTGCCTTGTTTAGCAGGCCGCCCGTGGCAATGAGTCTGACGACGTCGCGCTCAGTAAAGATGCCAACCAGGCTGCCATCGGCGACGACTAGCGCACAGGAGTGCTGAGCTAGGCGAGAATCTGCTGCGATCGCACCAGGCTCTAAAACGTCGCAGCGGTCCTGCCAGGACCGATTCATCAAAGCAACCACCTCGGCCAGCGGCGTAGCCGGCTCGACAACTAAGGGGGCAGCATTAATTGCCTGCATCAGCGCAAGCCGTGGGGACTCCATAAATGGCTGGAAAAGTGAGGGCTATCAGCTCATTTATTTTATCCAGAAGGCAAAGTTTATTCAGGCACCCCCAAAAACCAGATTAGACAGCTGCGCGATCGCGCAGCCGCCCAAAAGTTTGCGACCTGCCGCATTGCTGTCAACAAACTTTTAGTAAAGCCGTTAAACTTTCGTACATTTTGGGCAGAGTTGAGCTACACTTCTTTAACCCGTTCGGCTAGATGTACTAAGTTAAACGTGCTTTCCCGCAGCAGCCATGGACTACAAAGTCTCAAACAGTTTCAAACGACTCGATATAAATAGAGTCACCGTCAGTGAAGATCACATTACAGACGCTATCATTAGCGTCATTCAGTCTGCCCGGTCTCAAGGTCAGTCCTTGGACGACGTGATGGCAGAGCTTCTCGCTGACGATGCCCTACTCGATAACAACATTCGACACTTGCTAGGCGACATCGTCGCGCAGGCGTGGGAAACGCTGCGTTAGTACGGCCGGTTCTCGCCCACTACCATCTGTACTACGACCGGGCTGCCGCCTTTTTGATGAAATTTGTCGGCCCACTGTCGTACTAGCTCATCTAGCTCGTTAAAAGA
>JAAHIA010000646.1 GCA_010671975.1 Leptolyngbya sp. SIO4C1
GGGAAACAAGCTTTGCTCTTTAAGGTTAGGTTGCGTAAACGTTCGCATCTTATACTAGACTTCACAAAATTTATCGCCTATCCGAACAGTTTGCGAACTGTCCTCCGAAAAATTGCCAATCTTGCTGCCGCCGCCTATGCAGCTGATTGACTGTTCGCTCTAAATTCACTGCCGAATTTACGGCGCTGACGCTCAGACTGCGCGCCTATCTGTGCTACTATGAATAACCGTGAATGAAACGGAATAACCGTGAATGAAACGAGGGTCGGTGCCCGAGTGGTTAATGGGGGCGGACTGTAAATCCGCTAGCTATGCTTACGCTGGTTCGAATCCAGCCCGGCCCACCACTCTAGATTTTGGAGTTTAGCGTTTAGATTGCGGTAAGCAAGCGGGTCCAAAATCACCAGTCTAAAATCCAAGATCAAACTGCCCTTATAGCTCAGCGGTAGAGCACTCCCTTGGTAAGGGAGAGGTCACGAGTTCAAGTCTCGTTAAGGGCTTTTTAAAGCGTCAGGTTTTTTGCGCCGGTCTAAGGACTGCATTTGGGGGCAGCCTGCGGTGACTATTGGTGGGGGCCAATCAGCTTTTGTGCCAGCGGCACCACCTTATTTGGATCGTACGGCTTACTGCAGTAGAGAACGGTTCCCCCCTGCATGTCTAGCAGGGGTTTGACGGTGCTATGGGAAGCGGCCGTAATGAGCAAAATAGGAATGTAGCGCATCATGGGCTGCCTTTTGAGCAGTGACATAAAATCTAGGCCGCGACAATCAGAAATTAAGGGCTCTAGGATAATCAGATCTGGCCTGATATAGGCGATTTTGTTCAGCGCATCGTCAACCTCTTGACAGGTCAGGCAGGTAAAGCCGTTTTGTTCAAGTATTTCGACTAGCAGATGCTGGTACAGCAGACAGTTTTCTAAAATTAAGACAATTGACATGGCGCAGCGCTGTCTATGCTGCAGCGTCCTCGATCAGGCAGCTCGCAAAAACAGCTCCAAGACTCAGGCTTACGAGACGAAGCTTAGAAAAAACCTGTGAATTCTTTGTGACCTTATCGACGCGATCTCATTTGCACTAATGACTACGCCAGCCCAAAATAGCTTCAATTTGGCGAACTAAGTCTCTAGCCTGAAAAGGTTTGACAATTACGCCGGCAGCGCCAACTTCAACAAACTGTCGCTGCTCGCTCAAGCGCGCTTTTGCAGTTAAAAAAATGACGGGAATAGACTGAGTTTTGGGCGCGATTTGTAGCTGCTGAAAAATTGAGATTCCATCCTGCTCGGGCATCATCACATCCAGCAAGATAGCATCTACAAGTTCTGTCTGCGCGATCGCAAGGCCAGCGCTGCCGGAGCTAGCTGAGAGAACCTCCCAGCCGGCAGCTGTCTGTAGGGAAATCTGAATGATTTCTCGAACACCGTCCTCGTCATCAATCACTAAAAGCCGCTTTGTCATTGCATTCTTAGTTGCCTTCAAAAGATGGCCTAGACTGTAGGACAAGGCTAGCGTTTTTTGGAAAACGAAGCTAGCTTTGGCGCTTATGTAGGCTTTCTAGCTGATCCTTCTGTAGCTGCTGGTCTGATAAAAGTCAGCGAAAGCAGAAAAGCGCAGCGCTAAAAAGTTGCCAGGCCGGCATAAGGCAATCTCAGCTATTTTCAAAAGCACTAACTAGCGTTTTGAATTCGTTAAAGGGATATTAATTTGTGGTATAGCAAAATAAAAGCAGCTGCCCTGTCCAAGTCTGCTTTCTACCCAAATATGGCCCTTGTGCTGCTGTACAATGCTGCGACAAATTGAGAGTCCCAATCCTGTTCCGCCCTTACGACGAGAGGCTGAAGCATCTATTTGATGAAAGCGCTCAAAAATCTCAGCCATCTTATTAGCTGGAATACCACAGCCTTGGTCAGAAACCGCAAACACTATGGCCGGTTTACGGCAACTGTCTGAGGTCGAATCATCCGCAATTTGTTCAAATGACAGTGCGGAGCGCTTTACCTTGATCGTATCCGTTCAGGGGTTAATGAAAAATTAGGGATTGTAGCTGTTCAATTCAGCTAAGCTCGGTCTATATCAGGTGAGATGGCGATGCCAGACGAAATCGAGATAGCTGGGATACGAATCGCGCAGTC
>JAAHIA010000647.1 GCA_010671975.1 Leptolyngbya sp. SIO4C1
TTGTCTTGGCTTCTAGCTAAATCAAACCTGCTTCAACTGAGCCCTGCCGATCGCGCCTTAACCACAGCTTTATCGAACCAAGACGTATTGATTGATACGGTCAGCAATCTATCAGTATCGAGACTCAGTATCTAAGCGCAGGCCGACCCGTTCTATCTAAGGGCGCTTGAGCGACTGTGGCGTCACCGTTTATCAGCACGTAACACGTCGTTAAAAATCTGCAACGTTCTAAAATCCCCCTGCGGAAAGCCTGTACGCTTATGAGCGCATACGCTTACGTAGCCCTATGAGTAAAAAACGAATTGGTATTTTGACGAGCGGTGGCGACTGCGCTGGGCTCAACGCCACGTTGCGAGCCGTCGTGCATCGAGCCGTTGGCACCTACGGCTGGGAAGTGGTGGGCATCCGCAAAGCCACCCAGGGTCTGATGTGTCGGCCGCCGCAAGTGGCCACCTTTGACCTCAGCAGTACGCGCAATTTGCTGACCGCTGGCGGTACCATCCTCGGTACGACGAATAAAGGCAACCCCTTTGCTTTTCCCATGCCGGACGGCAGCCTGTGCGATCGCAGTCACGAAATCATTGAAGGCTATCACCTGCTTGGGCTAGATGCGCTGATTGGCATTGGCGGCGACGGCAGCCTGGCCATTCTGAGGCGGCTGGCACAGCAGGGCAACCTAAATCTGGTCGCCATTCCCAAAACCATTGATAACGACCTCGGTAGCACCGAGCGCTCAGTTGGATTTGACACAGCTGTCAATATTGCCACAGAAGCCTTAGATCGGCTGCACTTTACCGCAGCTAGCCACTCTCGCGTGATGATTTTAGAAGTCATGGGCCGCGATGCCGGACACATTGCGCTCAGTGCCGGCATTGCCGGTGGGGCCGACATCATTCTGATCCCAGAAATTCCCTACACGATAGACACCCTCTGCGAAGCCATTCAAAAGCTGGGCCGCAATTTCGCTACGGTGATTGTGGCCGAAGCCGTCTGTACTGAAACGGGTGAAAAAGTCACCTGCACCAATCGCCTAGGGCAGTGCCGACTGGGCGGCATTGGAGAATACCTCGCTGACTGCATCACCGAGCGAATTGGGGCTGAAACCCGCGTTACTGTTCTGGGGCACGTACAGCGCGGCGGCATTCCCTCACCGCTCGATCGGATTATTGCGACTGCATTTGGGGTCGAAGCCGTTGATCTAATTGCCGCTGAGAAATATGACCACATGGTGAGCTGGCAGAATCGCGAAGTGGTTCACGTCCCGATTGCGGAAGCGATTGCCGAATATCGCGCCGTCAGCCCCACCGATACGCTGGTGAAAGCCGCGCGCGGTATGGGCATCTGTCTCGGCGATCGGCCGGTCACTGAGCAGCTGGTGGTGCCGCAGCCGGCAATGGTTTCGGTTTAGCGCCAGTCTTCAACCGTCAGCGCCCAGCGTTCATGGTCGCGCCACTCGCCGTTAAGGGCAAGCTCGATAGACTCTCGCGATCGCGGCTAGCCTGCGGCTGAGGCGTCGTCGGGGGGCGGCGTATTGCGCTGAGCGGTCGTGACGAAAGGCTTGGCATCGCAGAAGCTGCGATCGCGGTACAGCTCGGTCACAAACGACTTTAAAATCTCTTCTAGCGGAGTCGGGTCAGAATCACCTGGGCTCCAGACAAAGACACCGCCCCGGCGCACCTCGTACTGGTAGCAGTGATAGTTTTTGATATCGAAAGGAAGTTCTGTGTCATCCTGCCGGTGGCGCAGCAGCACAAACTTTTTGTTGAGAATCATGATCATGCCTAGCTCTAGCATGACGTTGGCGTTCAGCTGAGTAATATCGATGATGCCAAAGTGAGAATCTTTGATCTGATTCATAATTTCTGAGACCACATAGCTGCCACCGGGCGGATGCGTGTATCGCTTCGCCTGGATCTGATGCTGTATCAGAAATTCTTTGATACAGGCTTCCGCTTCGATAAAGTCGGAGCGCTCATCGCTAAAGGGTCGGGCAATGAAGCCGGTGCGATAGGGATTGAGATAGGACTTCCAAGCCTGAACAATTTCTTTAAACTTCTTGATGGCCTGCGTGGTCTGACGGTCGTTTAGCTCGTGGGCGTCGGCTTTCCAGACAATGTTGACAATGA
>JAAHIA010000648.1 GCA_010671975.1 Leptolyngbya sp. SIO4C1
CGAGAGTCGGGACAATGATTTCTCAAACACTCAGGAAGAAACCGATGCCCGACTCTCGTTTAGTCGATGGGCGGATAGCGTTTCATTAACGATGTAAGCCTCTTGCGCCTCTATCGGCAGACTAGATCGATCCCCTCGTTTACCGCCCGTTGCCTGATATAACTGCCTAACATCACAGTCGAAGAGTTCGCGAGTCTCCGATTGAACTGCTCTACCGTAAACGGTCTCGCTGCCACCTGAGTCTTTAATTGCTTTGTTGAACCGTCGATTGACAGTCGCGCCATCAACTCGCCTACGCTGCGGTGGCAGTTCCTGTGCCTGACTCAGTAAATCCAGCTGGGAGGCTGATTCTTCTTCCTTGTTGTCTTGCCACCAACTCAAAAAGCCCATATGCGTTCTCCCTTTCCTGGGGCTAAAGTCCATTGTGAATAGCTGCTCTAGCCCGAGCTTGAGGAGATCCAGCCCATCTGGAAACATCAAAAAGGCATCCAGAATCTCATCCCGAAACTCATAGTCCCAACGGTCGGGCGTAAAGTTGAAGTCGTGCAAAATTAGCCGATGGGCGTCAAGGCAGCTGTTGTATGCGTTTAACGCCTCAAAGTTAGCTAGTGCTTTAATCCAGGTCTGCTTATAGCGGCGATCGCCAAACTGCTTGACCTCCTGGTCAAACCGCTCAGGCTGCAGCAGCTGGCCTTTCCACTCGTTAAGGAATCGCCAGGACTGCCAGACTTTTTGTTTTAGGGCCGCTAACTTCATATCGTAAGGGGACGCTCTAGCCATCAGGATACCTCTAATCGTTGGAATCGCTAAATCGATAGCCGGTTGCCGTTTTCCCGGCGTAAACAATGGCAACCCAGCGGTGATTGGGCAGCTGGTAGTAGTCAGCTACGCCATCGCGATAGGCGGGGAAGCCAAATCGAGCTTTCATAGCCTCATAGCTCTGGGGAAACTGGAGGTACAGCAGGGCACGAAGCTCGGATTCGTTGAGCTGACCGTCCAACCCATAGGGCTGCAAATCGGGCGGCGGTGCAGCCGTCACTGAGGTGGCCTCGACTGGCTCACCCAGCAGCTCTGCTAGCTCTGACTGGGAGCACCCCAGCAGCAGCATGAGCGGGCAGAGGGCGATCGCAAAGTCAGCTTTCGTAACCCAAGCTTTTGCCATGACTCATCGAAATAGCGATATCTGAATAATAGCAGAATAGCAAAAAAGCATAACAACAGAATAAAAAATATTAAATCGGCCTATGGGACAATCAAAGCCGTTGTGCTCAGTTGGTCAATGGCAAAGCCTAAACCGATTCAGTTCCGTGCTCAGGTGCCGCCTGAAGTGGATGTGTTGGTGCGTGCGATCGCGCCGCTGAAAAACCCGGCGGAGAATGATGGAAAGGAATGGAGTATCAGCGATATTGCCACTGAAGCGCTGATAGAGTGGCTACGCAAGCCAGAAAATCGGCAGCTGATTGAGGATCACAATTTGATTAAGGCGCTGGAACAGCGTGGACTTCTGTTTGAGCTTTAGGTATCCGATATCTGGGCTGTTGAGCTGTTGAGCAACGGTCAAGGGCTCTACCGTGAACAACTTTTGAATGCTCGTCTTCTAGTCCAAGCCTTGTGCCACATCCCCCAAATATTTTTGAACAAACGCCTCCGCTGCCTCTGGGTTAAGCGTTCGTAGGGCCTTGACAATATCCACTAGGGTCTCAGCGGTGGGGTCGCGAAGCTCATGCACCCAGCGATAAACATTGGTACGCTCAATGCCCAGCGTTGCCGCAAGGCTGTATTGACTGATGTTATAGGTCTCTAGAACCTGCTTGAGGACTCGTCCGGCTTTTCCCATGACCCTCATCGTGTCAGAGGATCGCAGGCCATAAAAGTATACCTAGTAGTTGACGTATTCCTAATGGACAACTAAATTAGAAGCGTGAACCATCAGGTATACATTCTATGCAAGTCAGGAAATGCAGCTTGGCCTCGTAGCTCGTCGCGCGGCCGGCGAAGATATCCAGGATGAGTTCCGAGCGGTCCAGCACCTTCCGTTCGGTGGTGCGTTCGATGGCGGAGATCTGCGCTGGGTGCCACGACGATCATCTTCGATCATGACCTGAGCCCCGCGCAGAT
>JAAHIA010000649.1 GCA_010671975.1 Leptolyngbya sp. SIO4C1
AAAGGAGTCAGCGTCACCATTGGTGGAGAAGCGTTTCATCATCTGCTATATCACTACCGATTGGCCTATAGTGGCTGGCAATATGTGCAGGTGATTCAAGGCGGGGAGAGCTTCATCGGCCTGTCCCAAGGACTCCAGAATGGTCTGCATGCGTGTGGTGGGGCACCTCAAACCCATCGTACCGATAGCTTGAGCGCGGCCTACCGCAATACCGGCGGACGCAATCCTAAAGTGACACAGCTATATGCGCAAGTGTGTGACCATTACCGGATGCAACCGACGCGCAACAATCGCGGCATAGCCCATGAAAATGGGTCGATTGAGGCGCCTCATGGCTACTTCAAACGGCGCCTGTGTCAGGCCCTGTATCGACGGGGCAGCTTTGATTTTGAATCAGTTGCGGCGTATCAAGCCTTCATCGAGACGGTGATTGCCAAGCTCAATGCCAAGTGCGAGAACAAGTTTGCAGCTGAACGCCCCTATCTCCAGGGCTTGCCCCGCTATCGCACGCCTGATTATGAAGTGCGCAGCGCTAAAGTCAGTGCCCACAGCACCCTCAACGTGCGCTGTATCTTGTACACGGTGCCCTCACGGCTGATTGGCCAGCGATTGACGCTGCACCTCTACCATGACCGGATTGTGGGGTTTTTGGGAACTACCCCGGTGGTTGAGTTGGCTCGAGTGCATGTTCATGGCAGCCAGGCGCTGCGCCGCGCTCGCAGCATCAACTATCGGCATGTGGCAGAAAGTCTACGTCGTAAGCCGCGTGCCTTCCTCTACTGTCAATGGCAAGCAGAGCTGCTGCCCAATGAGCAATGGCGCCAACTATGGAGCCGCCTCAAAACTCAGTTCGAGGCCGATAGCGCTGCCCGGTTGATCACAGAAGCGCTCTATATTGCGGCGACCCAAGATAGAGAACAGCCGGTTGCCGACTACCTACACACTCAACTGGTGCAGGCCACGCTGAGTCTAGCGGGTCTACAGCGAGCCTTTGATACGAAACTTACCGCTGAGGTGTGCCCTAGTGTCACCTCTGTGCAACACGATTTATCCAGCTATGACCAACTCCTCACCCCCCCCTCAAGACACGCCCTACCAGAGTCTGATGAGCACGCTCAAACAGCTCAAGCTGAGGCACTTCCTCGACCAATGGCAACCCCTGGCTCAGCAGGCCACCCAGGAGCATTGGTCCTACGCCCAGTTCCTGCTGGCTTTGGCCCAGGGCGAAGCCTCTCGTCGCGAACAAAATCGGATCGCCCGCGCCCTAGCCGAAGCGCAGCTGCCTTACTCAAAGTCCTGGACAAACTTTGAGTTTGACCATGTGCCCAGCCTGAATCCAGCCGCTATCATGGAACTTGCTCAGACGACGGAGTGGCTCGAAACCGGCTGTAACCTGTTGGTATTCGGCCCGAGCGGCACTGGAAAAACTCATCTGTGCGCGGCATTGGGCCGTTCGATTGTGGAGCTGGGCAAACGGGTTAAGTTTGTCACTGCCACCGCCTTAGTTCAACAGCTACAACTCGCCAAACTCCAGCTTGAGCTACAACCTTTGCTGGCCAAGCTCGACCGCTATGACCTCCTGATTATCGATGATCTCGGCTATGTCAAAAAGTCCGATAGTGAGACTTCGGTGCTGTTTGAGTTGATTGCCCATCGCTATGAACGAAAGAGCCTGATGATCTCTGCCAATCAGCCTTTCAGCCAGTGGGACCAGATCTTTACTGACTCGATGATGACGGTGGCCGCGATTGACCGGCTTGTGCATCATGCCACCATTGTCGAATGTCAGGCACAGAGTTTCCGCAAACAGGCTGCTGACAAGCGCGCAAACCTCAAGCCTTCTTCGGCCTCAGCCTAACCGACTCTGTTAGCAGGCGCTCAGTGCTCCCTGTACACCTTGAATAGGACCGCTTGAGTGCAAGCGGTCCTATTCAAGGTGGCTAGATTTCGGATAATTGGCGCGGGTGGCTGCTTGCGATCACTTCCTAGAGTGCTTCGTTGGATGCGATCTCATCAGGTTATTAATAAAGATTCAAATCCGCTCTCTGAGAGGCAACTAAATTATCGACTCTCCAATCAAACTTTTTGGCCTACGTAATTGACATTTCACAG
>JAAHIA010000065.1 GCA_010671975.1 Leptolyngbya sp. SIO4C1
CTACGCCATCCGGGCCATGGCCGAGGCGTACGCGGCCAAGCACGGGGTGTCGGTGGCGGGGTTATAGCGGGGCTCGCAACTCCCGCTGGTGCCCTATCCTGCAAGCGGACCCGCAGGAGAGCCGCCCCCATAAATGTCAGCCAGGGAATGAGCCCAGCAAATAGCCAAAGTCCGAAAGCAAAATTGCGATCGCCACCTGGAAAGTCCTGGCCGCTAAGCCTGACCTTTAAAACAATGGAAAAGACGTATGTATAGATCAGAAGCTGAGCAACCTGCTGTATCAGGGGCCAAAAGTTACCTAGGATTGAGCCCCTATATTTTGCCTCTAAGTCTCGCTGTACGAGGGCTTTCAGTAGATCGAGCTTACTCCATAGGTGCTTATCTACCGAGAGCCATAGCTTAAGACGTTTGAGCCTAGGTCGCAGCCATTTTGCTACTAGCAATTAATTTGCCTCCCTCACCAATGCCGCTTAAGTATTTGTATACATCATTTTGCTTGGTTACAAAGAAGTTGGATCTTCGAAAGCGTTAACGTCTAAGCGGTTGAGGGCGGATGCTTGAAGAGGTTGTGGGCGTGGTACGCTCAACCTGGCTCAATGTCTAGAGCTCGCAGCCGCTCCGATAATCTCTCGGCCCGCTGAGCTTCCTGTTCGGCCCGCTGAGCTTCTTGATCGGCTCGCTGAGCTTCTTGATCGGCTCGCTGAGCTTCTTGATCGGCCCGCCGTGCAATTTGCTTAATTCTTTGTTGAGCCTGCCGTTCTGCTTCTATCGGCGTAGGAATAAGATCGCCTGACGCGCTGAAATATCGCAGCTGCTCATGCTTAACGCCAAGATATAGCTCTAGCTCCTCACTCCAGCGCCAGCCTCGTTCAGTCATTGGAATTTCAATATAGCCGCCCGACTGCCAGCGATAGCCCTGAAATTCTAGCGTCTCTGGAGAAAACCAAAAATATTCCGGCGTGCGGAACCGGTCTTGATAGAGCTGCTTCTTCAGATTGCGGTCTACATCAGCCGTAGAGTCCGACAGTAGCTCAATAATCAGATTGGGATAGCGCCCATCTTCCTCCCATACGACCCAAGACTTGCGCGGACGCTTTTCCGTTTGCCTGACCAAAAAGAAGTCAGGCCCGCGAAAGTCGCGGTGCTTAAGCTGCTGACGGCTGAAGTAAATCGTCAGATTCGCGCCGATGAAGAAGTCTTCGCGGTCCTGCCAGAGAAATTCTAAGCAGGTTACTAGAATCAGCAACTGCGTGTAATGTAGGGAAGTTTCCATTTCGGGCTCATTGCTGAGAAGCTGACTGCCGTCAGGCATCTGCTGCTCAAAGTCCTGGGCGCTGATAAACATGGCCGTATGGGAAAGAACTATCAAGAGGAAGCAATGCCTCTATTTTATCGAGTCAGGCAGGAAGCTCAGTATCAGCCATGAAGGTGGCAATTGTCCATGAATGGTTCACAACGCAAGCGGGCTCTGAAAAGGTCGTTGAGCAGATCTTGCAGCTTTACCCAACCGCAGACCTGTATAGCCTTGTGGATTTCCTATCTCCCGAGCTGCGCCATGCCATTCAACATAAGCCGGTGCAGACATCTTTTATTCAGCGATTGCCTAGGGCCAGGCGGCATTTTCGCCAGTATCTGCCGCTGATGCCGCTAGCGATTGAGCAATTTGATTTGTCGGCCTACGACCTGGTGATTTCAAGCAATCATGCTGTAGCCAAAGGCGTACTGACTGGGCCACATCAGCTGCATATTAGCTATGTGCATACGCCGGTTCGCTATGCCTGGGATTTGCAGCATCAGTACCTAGCTCAGGCCAATTTGCAGAAAGGGGTAAAGGGCGCGCTAACGCGTCTGATTTTGCACTATCTACGACTGTGGGACTATGCCAGCGCTAGTCGGGTGGATGCGTTTGTAGCAAATTCAAAATTTATTGCCAACCGGATTTGGAAAACCTACCGTCGACCGGCTCAGGTGATTTATCCACCGGTGGATGTTCAGCGGTTTCGATGGGACTGCCCGCGTGAGGATTTTTATCTGAGCGTATCGCGGTTTGTGCCCTACAAGCGGGTAGATTTGACTGTGCGCGCCTTTAGTCAGCTGGGGCTGCCGCTAGTCGTAATTGGCACAGGGCCGAACCGAGCACAGATTGAGGCATTGGCTAGCAAGAATGTACAGCTGCTAGGTGAGCAGCCGAATGCAGTCGTTGAAGACTACTTACAGCGATGTAAGGCGTTTGTCTTTCCAGCAGAAGAAGATTTTGGCATTACGCCAGTGGAAGCTCAGGCAGCGGGTGCTCCTGTGATTGCCTATGGGCGCGGTGGCGTAACTGAGACGGTGGTGCCGGGCGAAACTGGCGTGCTGTTTAGCGAGCAGACAGTTGAAAGTCTGGTACAGGCGGTCAAATCAGTGGAAATGGGTATGTATGAATTTGAGAGAGGCCGAATTCGCCAGCAGGCCGAGCAATTTTCAACCGAGCGTTTCCGTCAGGCGTTTGCGGCCTTTGTGGATCACAGTTGGATGCAATTTTTGCAAGGCAATCGCCTAGAGTAGTTACGGTGCGCCTATGGCTAAAGCAATGACCCTCTACCAGCCTGTCAATTTTGCGATCGCAGCCCTTAAGGTCGCCACCCGTCCTTACTACATGATTGCGGCTTTGGTAAGCATTGATGGCATCTGTCTTAGCCTGGCCGGAGCAATTAGCGTCTCGCTTCGACTCTATTTTAATGGCGAGTTTCATCCTTCTACCTACTGGCAGCTGTGGCCTGTGGTAGGGCTGTTTCTGCTGGCCTATGCGCTGGCTGGGCTCTATCCAGGGCAGGCCATTAGCCCAGTTGAGGAGCTGCGCCGCGTGGTGCTAACCACGACGCTGCTCTATCTATCGCTCGGGTCGGCAATTTTTTTATTTCGCGATCTGGAGCTATATTCGCGCGCGGCCTTTTTGATGGCCTGGGGGCTTTCGCTAATACTGGTGCTGCTAGGGCGCTACGGCCTGAGGGCGCTCTGCGCTCGGCAGCCTTGGTGGGGCTACCCAGTTCTGGTGATGGGGGCTGGGCAGACCGGCGAAATGGTCATTCGCACCTTAACCCGTCGTCCAGAACTTGGGCTGAAGCCAGTGGCTGTGCTGGATGACGATCCGAAAAAGCATGGTTCACTGGCTGATGTGCCGGTGGTTGGAAACCTATCCATGGCCCCTTCGCTGCGGCAGGCGCTAAATATTCCCTACGCGATTGTTGCCATGCCAGGCGTGCCTAGCCGCCGCCTGATAAAGCTGTTAGAGCGCTACGGTCGCGACTTTCCCCATTTGCTAATTATTCCAGACCTGTTTGGCATGGCCAGTCTGTGGGTTGGTGCGCGCGACTTAGGCGGCATGTTAGGGCTAGAGGCGCGACAGCAGCTGCTGCTGCCCTGGCCTAAGCGCGTGAAGCGTCTATTAGATAAAAGCCTGGCGATTCTGACCGGGGTTGGGCTGCTGCCAATCATTGCTTTGATTGCGCTGCTAATTCGGCTAGATTCACGCGGTCCAATCTTTTACGGACAGACGCGCATTGGCCGAAATGGGCGTCCCTTTAAAGCTTGGAAATTTCGCTCGATGGTGCCCAACGCTGACAAGGTGCTACAGCACTATTTAAGCGAGCATCCAGAACTCATGGCGCTGTGGGAACGCGATCACAAGCTCAAGTACGACCCTAGAATCACGCCGATTGGTAACTTCTTGCGACGCACTAGCCTAGATGAGCTGCCTCAGCTGTGGAACGTGCTGCGCGGTGAGATGAGCCTGGTAGGTCCGCGCCCCATCGTGAACGAAGAAGCCTGGCGCTACGGCGACCGATTTGATTTGTACCTACAGGTGCTGCCGGGCGTAACCGGGCTGTGGCAGGTGTCCGGGCGGAACAATATTACCTATGAAGAACGGGTTAATCTAGACGCTTACTATGTACGCAACTGGTCAGTGTGGCTAGATGTCTACATTTTGATTCGAACGGTGTGGGTGGTGTTGATTGGTGATGGTGCGTATTAGGACAGCGGTCGCTGGCATTGACCAAGAGCCGTTGACTGACTGGCTGTGGCTCTTTTCTTTTTTGGTACTGCCGTTTGCTAGCTATCTCAGCCTAGGCGTGCTGAGTTTGCTACTGCTAGTGGCGCTCTACCAGCGCTCGGACGAAATTTTTACGGTTTTATGGCAGCGAGGGTTCGTGCTGCTAACGGGTGGGTTAATGCTTAGCGCAGCGTTTGCGCTAGAGCCGAGCAATGCCTTTTTGCAAATTGCAAATTTTGTACCGTACTTTCTACTGTTTGCCGTTTTGGTTACGAACAACGGGTTGCGATACCGCGCCGTTGTTAAGCTCGATGGCTTGGCCAAGGCGCTGCTGCTGGCTTCAATCCCGATCAGTCTGATTGCGCTGTTTGAATACGTCATTCAGTTTGAGGCGATCGCAGTTCATCTGCGTCCGCTCGATGGTTTTGCCTGGGTCTTTGACAATCCCTTCGGTCATCGCGCTCATGCCATTTTGAGCCATCCCAATATTTTGAGTGCCTACCTAGTGATGATGCTGGGCCTAGGCTTGGGGCTAACGCTGCAGCAGCTAGCCCGCGTCCGAACCGCGCCGCTGCGCCTGCCGTCGGCTTGGATCTACACGGCTACCGTCTTGAGTCTGGTCGGCATCTTTTGCACCGGGTCGCGCAACGGTTTGATGGTCGCGATCGCGCAGCTGCTGGTAGCCGGCTGCTTTCTACGGCGCAGCCGCTGGGTAGGGCTGATCGGCTTGGGCTTTGCGATCGCGCTTATCACCGGTACCGTTTTGCTGGGTGCAGGTGGGCGCGAACTCAGCCTCAGCGCCTTTACGCAAGATCCGCGCGTCAGCGTTTGGCAAATCGCCGGCAGCCTAATTTGGCAGCGTCCCTGGCTTGGCTGGGGACTGGGCAGCTTTGGGATGCTCTATGTGCCCTTTAGCGCCCCCGGCTATGAGCAGATTCACCATGCTCACAACCTTTGGCTATATCTCGCTTCAGAAGTTGGCCTGCCGCTGATGGTTGCCTTCAGCTGGGTGATTGGTCGCCTCTACGGCAGCGGCGTGCGAACGCTCATTACTAAAAAACTCAGCCAGTGGCACCGAAGCCTGCTGCTGAGCTATCTATTCGCCTTTGGCGGCTGTGTCGGGTTTGGCCTATTTGATGTGACGCTGTTTGATGCGCGGCTGAACGTGCTGGGCTGGCTGATGCTGGCAGCGATTGGGCTGCTGAGTCGGCGGTAGGGGCCGGTTTGTGAGATGTGGGTAGGGGCGAGACGCGGAGAGAGGGGGGAGACACGGAGAGGGGGGAGATAAAGCAGTTTCCGTAGCTCCTGCGCTCCGCGTCTTTACCCAAGCGCTTCGGCTCAATACCGCATTTAGATCAGCTTAACTGCCCGTAGGCCAAAGTAAAGTGCCATTGCTGTTCCAAGGGCGCCGCCGAGTAGAACGACGTAGATAATAGCAGTCATTGATTAACTCCCAACTGTTTGAAATACCTATTTCAATATTGAATCATGCGAAGAAGCCAGTTGGAAAACCAGGTTGCAGGGAGCGTGAGGAACGGGAAATCCGTTTGATACGATAGAGTTTGCCTGTCTCAGCTCGTCTGCCATGAAGACCGTTATCCCGGTTCCGATTCCGCAACATCCTTATGAAATTCGCATTGCGCCAGCAGGGCTGGACTACTTGGGGGCTTGGCTGGCCGGTGAGCCGCCGCTGATTAGGCCAGGCCAAAAGCTGCTGCTAGTGTCAAATCCGGTGGTGTTTAAGCACTATGGGGAGCGCGCGATCGCATCGCTGACGCAGGCGGGCTACAAAGTTTGTCAGTGCATCTTGCCGGCGGGCGAACGCTACAAGACGCTGCGCTCAATTGAGAAAATTCACACTGTCGCTTTTGAGAATCGGCTGGAGCGCGGCTCAGCAATGGTGGCGCTGGGTGGCGGCGTGATTGGCGATATGACTGGCTTTGCGGCAGCAACTTGGCTGCGGGGCATTGCCGTGGTGCAGGTGCCCACAACGCTGCTGGCTATGGTCGATGCTTCGATTGGCGGCAAGACCGGGGTGAATCATCCGCAGGGCAAGAACCTGATTGGGGCCTTTCATCAGCCGCGACTGGTGCTGATTGATCCGCAAGTTTTGGCAACGCTGCCGGGGCGCGAATTTCGAGCGGGCATGGCCGAAGTGATCAAGTACGGCGTGATCTGGGATGACGACCTGTTTACTCAGCTAGAAGCCGCCCAGCGGCTCGATCAGCAAAAGTTCATAGGCGAGGAGCTGCTGCACTCAATTTTGACCCACTCCTGTCAGGCCAAAGCCGATGTCGTCAGTCAAGATGAAAAAGAAGCCGGCCTGCGCGCCATTTTGAACTACGGCCACACTATCGGCCACGCAGTTGAGAGCCTTACCGGCTACCGCCAGGTGAATCATGGTGAGGCCGTCGCCATTGGCATGGTCGCAGCCGGCGCGATCGCGCGCGACATGAGCCTCTGGGATCAAGCTGCTGTCGATCGCCAGCTTGCCCTGCTACAGAAAACCAAGCTGCCAACCAAGCTGCCCGAGGGCCTAAATGTCGATGAGATTCTTATTGCCCTGCGCAGCGACAAAAAAGTTCAGGCCGGCACCGTTCGCTTTGTGCTACCTGAGCGCATTGGCAAAGCTTTTGTTAGCAACGAGGTCACCGACGATCTGGTGCGCCAGGCGTTGGCTCGAATGTAGGCACGCCGTTGTGAAGCGCGGAACTTAAAATTTAGAACGTAGACCTCACAAGCTAGAACGCAGACTCTAAAATTCCTATCATGCAAACTCACGATCGCCCGACCTCCTCTCTTTCGTCTGCTGCCTTTCTGCCCGCGCGTACGGCAACCGTTAGCCGCGAGACCAAAGAAACTAGTGTCACCGTGACGCTCAACGTTGACGGCCAGGGCAGCTGCAGCGCCAGTACCGGCATTCCCTTCCTCGATCACATGCTGCATCAGATTGCCTCACACGGCCTGTTTGACCTCGACGTGCAGGCCACCGGCGATCTTGAAATTGACGATCACCACACCAATGAAGACGTGGGCATTACCCTGGGCATGGCGCTGCATGAAGCGCTGCGCGATCGCAAGGGCATTGTCCGCTTCGGTCACTTCCTAGCGCCGCTAGATGAGGCTTTAGTTCAGGTTTCGCTCGACTTTTCTGGCAGACCGCACCTGAGCTATGGCCTAGAGATTCCCACCCAGCGCGTCGGTACCTACGACACGCAGCTGGTGCGCGAATTTTTCGTTGCTGTCGTTAACCACAGCCTGATGACGCTGCACATTCGCCAGCTCGATGGCATCAATTCGCACCATATTATCGAAGCGACGTTCAAAGCCTTTGCCCGCTCAATGCGCATGGCCACCGAGATTGATCCGCGTCGGGCGCATGCGATTCCCAGCTCGAAAGGAGTTTTGCAGACGTGAGGGGAGATGAGGGAGATGGGGAGGGTACCTAAGGCAGCCAAAACCCCGGCAATACGCCCTCGACTGCGGACCGCACTGCCCGATTCACCGCTCTTGCGGCCTGAATATGGGGCTCATCTGGGATCACGGGTAGAATCTTGGCGGGCTGTCCTGGGCCGAGCTGACCGATGACGCGGTTGGCGGCTTCTAGGCCAGTGACGTAGGCTTTTTCCTGCGACCAGGAGCCGTGGCGGGTAATGATCCAGTCGCCGCTCATGAAGAGGTTGCTAAAGCTGGTGGCGCTAGGCAGCAGATACTGATAGCTGCCGGGAGCGAAGTGGCTGACTGCCTGTGGCAGACGGATGACGCTGTGGTCAATGATTTTAGCCTCGCCAAAGGCTGGAATGCAGCCGGCTAGGTTTGCCTGCACCAGCGGTACAATCTGTTCGTCATCTAGCGGGATGAGCTGATTGGCATGGTAGTAGTCGACTTCGATGACGCTGCCAGGCTCGCTGCGATAGTCGTCATGCAGCGCGTTCAGGTCAAAGAAGGTCCAGCCGGTAGTCTGATGGAAACCAAAGCAGGCGTTAGAGGGTAGCGGGATATCAATTTTGCGATCGCACCACAGCCTGGTTGCTAATACATCTACCGCGCCCAAATTACTCAGATTGCGAAACTCAGGACGGCTGCGCAACGTTGGGCTACCCGCCACAATCTTTTTCATGCCGGTGATGCCGACCGAGAAGATAACAGCGTCTGTCTCAAACCGCTCATCACCGCAGCGCACTGCCGTGACACGGTTGTCGCTGACTTCGACATCGCTCACCCGCTGGTTTGCCAGCACTCGACCACCCAGCTGCTCAATCTGCTCAACCCAGGGCCGAAAGATTTGCTCACCCACCGTGCCGCGACACCAGCGCACGTCAAAGTCAGGCTGATGCGCCAGGATGAAGTAGTAGAGCATCCCCAGCGCCGCCGCTGCCGAGCACTGCTCACCGGGCGCAAAAAGGCCAACCAGCAGCATCGGCTCAAACGATTCTTTATACAGCCGAGCTGAGACGCCAAACTGCTTAAACAGCTCGCGCGCTGTGACTTTGTCATAGCGCCGCCAGGCCGCGTCTGAGTTGTCGAAGTCGATCACCGCATACAGCAGCGGCAGCGCCGAAAGCCGATCGACCAGCGGCAGCCGCTTGAACCGAGTATAGAGAAACGTCCCTAGCGGGCTTGGCAAGTAGGGCATCGCCTGAAACAGCGGCGACTCGACCTCTAGCCCCGCTGGCGAATACTGCGATGAGTGCGTGTAGGGCGTAAACGGCTGCAGGTGCAGCTCATCCACCAGCGCAAAGATATTGCGGTAGGGATACCAAAAGCCGTGAATGCCGGCCTCGACCGAGCGACCGCCGGCTGTTTTCCAGCCCGCCACCAGTCCACCCGGCTGCGGTCCGGCTTCGAGCAAAGTCACTGCGTAGCCCTGCTTTGCTAGATGATAGGTCGCGCCCAGTCCGGCCCAGCCAGCGCCCACCACGACTACTTTTTTACCCTCTGCCTGCGTCATAGGTTCTGCTTAAAACTCTTTTTTACTTTAAAGGCAGCGATAGCTGTGCTGGGGTAGGCGCGATCGCAAGAGCAGCTGCAGGCATTAGAGACTGCTTTGGCTAAATTCGCTAATGTAGAAGACTTGGCAGCTTGGCTGCAGCAGCAAAAAGCTGAGGCCGAGGCGTTTGATAGCGATTTCGAGTTGCGCTAGCCGCGCAGTATCAAAAACAGCCCTGTCCCGATTAGTACGCTGCTGGCTGTGATGTCTAGTTTTCGTCTGAGGCGAGGATTTCCAAATACTAGCTTGGCCCTGCGAGCCAGGTAGGCATAGCTGGCTTTGACACCGCCGACGGTGGCAGCCGCAATCAGCATAATCAAAGCCACATCGGTGATAGCAATGCTAGATAAATCGATGAAGGCCGGAAACAGCCCCATATAAAACAGGATGGCTTTGGGATCGCCCAGCGTGATTAGCAAACCGCCGAGAAAGCTAGAATAGCCTGAAGTTCGCTGAGCTTCAGGGATGTCTACCGGTGCAGGCTGTGACCTGAGCGAACCGATGCCCAGCCAAATCAGATACGCGCTGCAAAGATATTTCACGACGATGAATAAGCTGCCGAACGAGTCGGCGACTTCGGTGAGGCTGTAAACAGCGAGCAAGATAAACAAAAAGTCGGCGGCGATAATACCGCTGACCATAATCAGCGCCTGCGTAAAACCAGCAGCAATCGACCTGGCCACAACGGCAAAGTCGCTGGGACCAGGGGCAATGGCTAAAATAAGCATCGTGCCGAATAAGGCGGTGATGCTGCTAATAGTCATACTAAGCAGCTCGTAGAGGTTATTTAGAAACCAGGTTTCTCAGAGGGTAGTTCTAATAAGAAACCCGGCCTTCCATAATGAAATCACCCTTTGTAATAGCGGGTCAAAATGCGAATCACCTCGCCTTCAATCGGTGAGGGCAGCGGCTTGCTCCACTCGCCAACTTGGGCAAAGCCTTGAATATGCAGGCGATGGATGATGCTTTCGACGCCGGCAGGAATGCCGCAGGCTAACAGACGAATCGGCTGACGGGATGGGTCGGCAGCAGGCTGCGTTTCCCGAAGCAGATCCGGGACGGTTTTAGGAGTTGATATCATAGATTTCTACCGACTTAGGTGGATAGCGCCGCCGCTCCGGTTTTCCAGGCCGAGGAGCGGCGGCGTTTGCTTTAGATGAGTGTACCGGAATTAAAATGCTTTATGCAACCGCTACGGCTAAATAAGTTACATAAGCGGTAAATAATAGGACTGCGAAAATCCGGCTAGTGCTAGCATCTCCATGCGTTCAAATCCTATAGCGGGGTAGCGATCGCACCCTACAGACGTATCTCAAAACCTGGTTCAATGCTGTGGTAATTCGCTGGAAATTAGCTGTTGTAATGGCAGAGCGAGATGTTAGCAATAAGGAGCTGGCCGTCAAAACGGGTATGAACCAAACTTCAATTTCACGTCTCAAAACCCGTCGTCGCCTCACCCGCATCGATGAAGCCACGCTCGATGCGCTCTGTAGGGCGCTAAACTGCCAGCCCGGCGATTTGATGATATACGAACAAGAGCCGCCTGCTTAGCACTCAAAATTCAAAACTCAAAACTTGCCCATGCCCCAGCCTCATATTCAAACGCAGCCGCTGCTGCAGATGGCCTCTGGCGATTTACTAGCGCTGCAAATCTATCAGTTCAAAGGCAAGACTGCCGGCCGTAAAGCCTACATTCAAGCCAACCTGCATGGTGCAGAAATTGCCGGCAATGTCGTCATCTATGACCTTATTCAGTGGCTCACGGCAAAAGATGCCAGCGATCTCGCTGGCGAGATTTGGCTAGTGCCGCTGTGCAACCCGATGGGGGTCAATCAGCGATCGCACCATTTCCCAACGGGTCGCTATAGCACTTACGAAGGTCAAGACTGGAATCGCATCTTTTGGGACTATGCCAAAACCGATGCGACGCTGCCCACTGACCTATCGAATTTGACTGCAGATGGCCTAGTGGAAACCTTCCGCCAGCAAATTTTAGCCAGCTTTGCGGCGGAGCAGGCCGAGCTGACGCAGATTCAAGGGCTGCCGCTGCACAAGCTCTATCGCACCACGCTGCAGTCGCTAGCGCTCGATGCCGACTACCTGATTGACTTACACAGCTCTAGCAATCGCGGTCTGGCCTACCTCTACTATTTTGATCGCCGCGAAGACGGAGCCCGGCTGTTTGACCTCGATTTTGGCATCTTGCTAGACAAATACGATGGCGATGCCTTTGACGAAGCCTTTATTAAACCCTGGCTGGCGCTAGAAGCATTAGCGGCTGCTAAAGGTCAGCCGCAGCGCTGCGAAGTCGAAGCCTATACATTAGAAATTGGCACCGGCATGAAAGTGGATCCGGTCGCTGTGGAAAAAAGTCTGCAGGGAGTCAAGAACTATCTCGTGCAGAAAGGACTGGTTAAAGATGCCGCATTCATGCTGCACCAGCCCAAAATGCCGCTCTATTCGCGGCACTGCTCACAGCGCTACTATGCCACAGCCGGCGGCGTCATTCAGCATCATATTGAACCTGGAGCGCGCGTCCAGCCAGGCGATCCGCTCTATGAGCTGCTGAGCTTTAATAAGACAGGCGATCTGCCAAGGATAGTTGAAGTACGATCGCAGCACAGCGGCTTCATCTACGACGTGTCTACTAGCGAAGTGATGAATCAAGGCGAATATGTCCTCGCCCTGATTGCCGATGAGTAGGGCTTGCCAAAATCACCATGTCTATCGCCCCTGCTACGCTAACTGCCTACGATCTCTGGAAAACCTATGGCGATAGCCCCGTCGTCGAGGGCGTCGAGTTTAGCCTATCGCCGGGTGAGATTCTTGGTCTGCTCGGTCCTAACGGTGCCGGCAAAACCACTACCGTCGGTATGCTCTACGGTGCCGTGCTCCCTACGCGCGGGTTTGTTCAGCTCGGTCCCTGGCGAATTCCCGCTCAGGCTAAGCAGGCGCGGGCTCAAATGGGCATCGTCACGCAAGAAGACAACCTTGACCCAGATTTCACTGTCTTTGAGAATCTGTCACACTTTGCCCATCACTATCGCTTTACCGGCAAAGCCGCCCGCCAGCGAGCCGGCGAGCTGCTGGCTCTAGTCAAGCTGGAAGACAGAGGCGGCGCTCAGGTTGACGAACTGTCAGGCGGCATGAAGCGTCGCTTGGTGCTGGCTAGAGCTTTGATCAATCATCCTAAAATCGTCTTTCTCGACGAGCCCACCACCGGGCTTGACCCCGATGCGCGTCAAGACTTTTGGCGACTGGTCCTACAGCTGAAGGCTTCCGGCTGTGGCGTCTTACTGACAACGCACTATATGGATGAAGCCCAGCGGCTGTGCGATCGCATCCTCCTGCTGCAGCAGGGCAAAGTCATTGACCAGGGAACCCCCGCCACCCTGATTGAGCGCGTCATCGGTCCAGAAGTGGTCGAAGTCGAAGGGCTCAGCCCGGCGCAGGTCAGCCAGCTCGCCGCTCAGTTTACCGCCTGGTCACGCCCCTTTGGCACGGGTCACCTAATTACCTTACGCAGCGAAGCCCTCTGGCAGCAGCTTACCCACCTTCACCCGCAGCGCCTCACCCGCCGCAGCGCCAACCTAGAAGACGTCTTCCTCCGTCTCACCGGCACGCTATTAGAGTCATAACGATGCAACCCCCTAACTCTCCTGCTTCACCTCTCTCTCCCACACCTTCCCAATCACCCGCTTCCCCATTACCTCTCTCTTTGCCTTCCGTTTGGGGCATCTACACCGTCTGGTGGCGCCACTTCCAGGTCTATCGCAGCACCTGGCTGGTCAACTTCTTGCCGCCCGTCTCTGAGCCAATCGTTTACCTAGTTGCCTTCGGCTATGGACTGACGCCGCTGGTGGGCGAAGTCGCCTACGGCGATGGGTTTGTGCCCTACAACCGCTTCATTGCGCCCGGCATGATTGCCATTGGCGTACTGTTTCAGTCCTTTTTTGAAGGTGCCTACAGTACGTTTATTCGGCTAAATTTTCAAAAAACCTGGCAGGCACTGCTGACGGCGCCGCTGAGCTATACCGAAGTCTTTCTTGGCGACTGGCTTTGGGCCACAACTAAAGGGATAATTGCCGGCACGCTAACCGGCATTGTCGCGGTGGTGGGTCAGCTCTATGCCATTCAGCATCTGCTGCTTTCACTGCCCATTATTGTGCTGGGCAGTCTGCTCTTTGCAGCCTTTGGGCTGCTGGTCTCTGGCTTCGTGCGCAAAATCGATCAGATTAACGTGCCGATCTTCATGGTAATCATCCCGATGTTTACGCTGTGCGGCACCTATTTTCCGCGCGATACGCTGCCGCAGGTGCTGCAGGTCGTGGCTGGCATTCTACCGCTAGCGGCCCTGACCGATCTGCTGCGCTGGCCGATGGGGCTGCCAAGCACCTGGCCACTGTCGCTGCTGTGGCTGGCGATTTGTACTTTGGGGCTAGCGATCGCAGCGGCCAAAAAAATCTACCCGCTGCTGTTTCGCTAAGGCAGCGATAGCTTACTCACAAAAATCTATCAACAAAAGCAGAGATGTCTAAAGCTGGCCTTACGCCTATTGAAAGAGGCGGGTTTCTTAAAGATTTGTGACAGTGTAGCTGTTCAACATCAAGTGAAATCTTTATGACTACTTTGAGCCAATGCTTTTCTAACCTGCGTCGTTGGATGTCGATTGCCCTGCTTGCTCTTCTCGCCTGCACCAGCTTTGCGCTACCGGCTCAGGCAGAACGCTATGTCACCCCCGAAGGCGAAGACATTACGGAAATTGTCAACTGCATTCCAGAGCGGCTGGCCAAAGGCGATCTGCAGCGGGCGATCGCAGAGTCTGGTAAAGACTACCTTGAGCGTGTCTTTCAGACTAAGGACAGCTACGGCGAGTACGAGATCAGCGAAGCCGAGAAAGAGTATCAGGCCTGCCTGCAGCGCAAAGGCATCACGCCTATGGCGAAGCAAAATCAGCTAGGTTAGAGCAGTCAATCGCATATCGGTTTTCAAGTGGAGGTGCAGTACGCTGCGCCTCTTTTTATTTTGGCTATCCTGCTTTGAAAGGGCTAGAAACCAGCGTTATCTGTAGCCGCGTTTACAATTCATCAAATTTATTGGGGGCCAATCTTCGTAAGATTGGGAACAAATACTCATTTATTAAAGGAGAATTTGATGACAGCTGCGACGCTAACGTCTGGACTCGCTTCTAGCCAGCAAAAATATCAGAGCTATCAAGCCTTTCGCGACATGACCCCGGTGGAGCTGCCGCCTATTTATTCCAGCGCCGATGTAGATATGGTCATTCGGGCCGTCTACCGGCAGGTGCTTGGCAACGCGCATGTCATGGAGAGCGAGCGTTTGACGGTGCCAGAGTCGCTATTCCGCCAGGGCGATTCGAGCGTGCGCGAATTTGTGCGGCAGGTGGCTAAGTCTGAGCTTTATCGCAGTCGCTTTTTTCACAACTGCTATCGCTATCGCAGCATCGAACTTAACTTTAAGCACCTGCTAGGACGCGCCCCCCAAAGTTTTGAAGAAATGCAGTTCCATAGCCACATCTTAGATACGCAGGGATTTGGTGCCGATATTGATACCTTTATCGACAGCAATGAATATATTGGTATGTTCGGAGAGACCATTGTTCCTTACTATCGCGGTTACAAAACTGAGCCAGGGCAAAGTATGTTGGAATTTACCAATATGCTGCAGCTGCTAGATAGCGCCTCCAGCAGCGACAAGTCAGCTCGCGATAATCGCCCTCGTCTCACGCGCGCGCTCATTCTTAATCGGCCCTATGGGCTCGAAGCGCCTACAGACACTCAGGCTCTGATGACAAAAGCACTGTCGCAGCCTAGCACTCGTTCAGCGGAGCAGGCCGTTAAATCAGAATCGCGAGCGCAGCCGCTAGAGGCACAGCGTCAGCAGATTCAGTCGCTCCAGCGTCAGCTAGCAGACCTCAAGCCGTTTGCAAATATCGGAGCTGCGGTGACGCGCCACAGTCAGCAGGTGCCGCTAGCGGTATCAGGCGCTGCTAACGGCGGGCAGTCGGCCCAGAATGAGTATGAGCAGCAAGCTAGAGAAATTGAGCGGCTGCAGGGCGAACTTGCAGAAGCGCGATCGCTAGCAACCATTGGAGAGGCGCGGCTAAATAAGTGGCGACGGCGCTTTTCCTAGAAATACGAGTCGCCCCTGAAAGTGCGAAACTTTCAGGGGCAGTTGGTTAGCTGCTAGGCTATATTGCGATCGCGGCTAAGAGACTACGAGAGCGAGTTGATGACGTAGTCGAGCAGACGGTTGTACTCGTTGAGCGCCTGCTCAGACATATCGCGCGGCGCACAGCCCCGATTGCGAGCAAAGCGGAAGGCCTCAACATACGGCG